>SLCJ01000232.1 GCA_007125835.1 Verrucomicrobiales bacterium
AATCCGGCGGACGGCGGAGAGGAAAGCCCATTGATCCGGCTGGGGGGCAAGCGACTCATCAATAAACACGCTGTTGCTCTTCATGCGCGGCCGTTTCTGCATTGGCAGAGCGATGAGGTTGCCAAAACCGCCTTTGGGAAGGGTGTCCTGGTTGGGGAAGAGGCGGTCGTAGGAAGCCAGCCCGAGGGTCGGCCGCCGCTCCATGGTCTCGGTGAGAATGTGCGAGCCGAGCTTGCGGGCGAGAGTGGCGGGGACAAAGGAGTCGAAGAACATCCAAAGGTGACCACCCTGGCCGGAGCGCGAGCGTTCGACGGCGGCGGGAATGTCGAGGTTGTGGCAGGTTTCCGCCGCGGCAAACACATCGTCGCTCCACGAATCTCCATCGAAATCCAGCGCTAGAAAACAACACGTTTCATCCAGTAGCATCGGATAGACGCCGGCGACGAACTCACGCCCCGATTCGTCTTGGCCGGTGAGGTGTTGGCGGATCACCTCGTCGTTGACGGGTAGGAAAGCGCGGTGCGGGCACTCGGCGCATTTGATTCGCGGCTTTTCACAGAGGCCCCGCACCCACTCGTTGGCACAAGCGGGGGCGTATCCGGCGCGCCCGGTCCTCTTGTTCTCAAAGCGGCGCGGATACACGTCCTCACGGCCCCGGAAGAGGGATCGGAAAAGCGCGATCTTTTCCGAAGACGGACTGCGGGCGTGGATTACTGGTGACATGGGGTTGTTTCATCATACACGCCATGTGTGGGAATGCAGCCAGATCCGCGAAGTTTTGGGGTAAAGCGCGGCCGAATACGGGCAAGGACGATGATTCGCAACTTCGAAACACTCTGTTTTTTTTTGTTGCCAGTTGCCGGTTTGTCAGGTTATGAGTTAGAGTAAGCCTCGAGTTTTCACACCACCGTTCACCCCCTTTTTCAAATTACCCCATCCGCCATGACACACGTGGCCGTGCTTCTCGTTCAGGGCCTGACCAACGACGAAATTGCCGACCGCCTCCACCGCAGCCTGAGCACCGTGAAGGCGCAACTTCAGTCATCCTACCGCAAGCTCGGCGTGCACAACCGCACCGGCATGATTGCCAAGCTGCATGGCCGGGCTTGAAAAATGCCGCTTCTCATGGGAGGTCTGCGGCAGTAGGTCGAAGTCGGCCATGACCATCGTCCGGGATGGATGGCTTTTCGTGGATTTCCTGCACAACAGCATATCAACGGTATCGGCGCCCCTGGCTGCTGGCTTCGCCAAAACGTCCATGGACAGAGCCCCGGCAGGAGATATATTGAAAACGTGAAATTCGAGGATTGGCCAGACGAATGGCAGGAGTGGGCGCAACTCACTCCCATGGAACGCTTTCGCGAAAGCGAGAAAATCTTCGCACAATACCTAGCCATGGGAGGTTCCCTTGATCCCGACCCCGATCCGACATGTCCTTTCTACGATCCAGACGACTGGAACCCGGGCCTTGCTCATGGGAGGGCAGGCCTGCGTGTTCTACGGCGCGGCGCAAGTTAGCAAGGACGTTGATTTCCTCATTTTCGCCGATGAAGGTAATTTCGAGTCACTGCACACAGCGCTTCGCAAACTGGATGCCTGCCGAATTGCGGTGCCGCGTTTCGATCCCGCATTGCTCGCCAAGGGACATGCTGTGCACTTCCGCTGCCAGGCCCCTGGAGTCGAGCGGCTGAGGATCAATATTATGACAAAACTCAGGCACCTCCCGCCGTTCGACACATTGTGGGAACGCCGCACGGTGATTGCCGACGAACACGGCAACACCTTCGATCTCCTGAGCATTCCCGACCTCGTCCAGGCCAAGAAAACGCAACGCGCCAAGGACTGGCCCGTCATCGAGCTGCTTGTGGCGATCCACCACAGGGAAAATCATCGGGAGGACCGAGCCGAGGGGATTGATTTCTGGCTTACAGAAGCGCGTTCTGCGGAACTTCTCACGGAACTCACCCGGATCTATCCCGACGAAACCGCCGGCCTCCTTGCCCGCCGCCCGCTTCTCGCTCTCGCCCGCGCCAACGACCTCCCCGCGCTCCGCTCCGCCCTCGATGCCGAAGTTCGCGCCGAGCAGGAGAAAGACCGCCAATATTGGGAACCCCTCAAGCGTGAAATGGCGGTCTTCCGCCGTCAGGAGCGAGGCGAGGCCTAGTGTAGCCCGCCTTACATCTGACAACTTATGATTTGTGAAAAGAAGAGATAAATCAGCTGCTACGCGGAGTGTTTTGGGCTGAAATGGGTCTTTTTCCGGATCCGGCGTTGCTCGGCGGACTACACGAGCCTCACGGCAAACCGGCGCGGCCCTTGTTGAAGGGCATTACATCGCCCTGTCGGCCTGATGCCCCAGCGGTGGTGCCTGCGTGGCCTCCTGGCCCCGGCCCGAAAACCGGGAAAGGGGCTCCTTTTCATCCTTTCGGCCAATTGAAGGGGACGAGGAGATTCCGATAATGGGAAGCAAATCCCTGTCTGTCGGGCTGCTGCGCTGCGGTCCGCCCGAATCCGGAACCCCCAACGATAACCCCTCATACAAGACCAGCGCGGCCACTCTAATCTTGCCACCTTCGATGGCATGTGCTCCTCACGCCATTTCCAGGTCTGTCCGTCAGTTGGGCACCACTCACCCTGAATACCCTCATGAAGCTGGTTATCCACACACTCTTCTCGATTGCAATTCCTGCCGTCTCGTCGCTTGCTGCCCCTGTGCTGGAGCGGAACGGCCACATCATCACCCCCGCCACCCCCGAACACGACCTCTTCGCTCACCCCGAACCCTTTTTTCTAATTGACAGTTGATTCCATTGCTTGGCCTCAAATCTTGAATCTCAAATTTCCCATTCTTATCAAAACAACCGCCACGCTCCCTGCACTCGCCCCGATTCTGCTCGCCGCATCCACCGCCGCCTTCTCCCAAGGCGGCCCGCTCGATCCCCCGCCCGGCCCACCCAGCCCGACCATGAAGTAGCTCGTAATTGTCGAGCCGCGAATTCCGCTCGTCGATGGCTCTCCCGGCGTCCCCATCCGTGCTTCGGGGTAAATCACCATCTGGCAACCCGATTCCTAATACCTTATTAGTATGCTGCGGAGGTGGAGGGAAGCGGAAAAGTGACATATTCGCCAGCGGACGCAGTGGCGGAGCAGGCTCGGGACTCAATCGTCCCGCTTCATGGCCGTCGATACCGGGTCGTGGCGCGAAGTTCGGAGGGCCGATGCCGCCTGGTTTTATCGCAAGATGAAGTTAGTTTGTTTTTTTTGTTGGCTTTTTCCTAGGATTTCCTTAAACTTGCTACTGTCGCCACATGGCGATTTTGAAATCCTCAGGCTCCTTTGCTTTAGGCCGAATTGGTTTGGTCTGAAGAGAAAAGAAGTCGGCACCCCCTAAAGTCATGAACAATCCTTTGCCGTCCTGTGGGGCGGACTGCGTTTCTGTGGCCATGCTGTGTTCTGGTGGCGGCCGGCTTTCCGGCTCCATTGTTGAGGTGCTGTACATTCATGCTGTTCTGTGCCTGCGAGCCCTTTTTCCCTTGTTTGAGGAAGCCTGGTAGTCTTTCCACGTCATGAAAACCACAACATTCGCCATTCCCATTGCCACCGCCGCCCTGCTCTGCCTTGCGGCGCCTTGCGCGCTGCACGCCCAGTCCCTCGCCGAAGACGGCTTCAACCCCGCGATAGAATCCGGAACCATTCACAAACTCCGCGTGACCGACGAAGGGAAAATTTTCGCCGTCGGCAATTTCAATATCAGTTCGGGCGGCAACGCGCAGGCCATCCGGCTGCATCCCAATGGCTGGCAGGATAACAGCCATGATCCGTCGCTGTTCCAGCCGCAGGCCGGCAGCGCCCGCACTTTTGCCCAGCCTCACGGCACCGGCACCATCCTGATCGGCGGCGACTTCACCGACCCCTCGCTGCCCGATTACCTGGTGCTGGTCAATGCAAATGGCACCATCAACGGCGACCTGCTCGTCGCCCCCAACGCGGCCGTCCACGCCGTCGAGCGTGTTCCCGAACCGAACGACCCGTCGATCTACATCGGCGGTGCGTTCTCCACCATCAATGGCGATCCCGCCCCGCGCGTCGCGCGCCTCCTGGATGGAAAACCCGACGACGAATTCACCCCGCCACCCTTCATCGGCACGGTCATGGCCATCCTGCCGCTTGCCAACGGCCAGGTCATCGTCGCGGGGGATGAATTGGAAATCGAAGGCGCGCCGGAGTTAGGCAAACACATCTTCCGCTTGAACGACGACGGCACACGCGACCCCGCATTCCACTTCGATTTCATCGACAAGGATGGTGGAACCGTCCACGCCCTGGCATTGCAACAGGGTGGAAAAATCATCATTGGCGGCGACTTCCAGCTCGATTTCGGCGGCGGCAGCGGCCCGGCCCACTACACCCGCATCCTGCCCAATGGCGAGCCGGACCTCACCTTCGGCCACGCATTTGAACCAAACCAACCCGTGCTCGACGTCGCCGTCCAAGCCGATGGCGGCATCCTGCTTGCCGGTGAGTTCACCACCGCACCCGCCGGCTCCGCGCACTTCGCACGCCTCCACCCCCACGGCGCGATCGACGACCGCTTCGCCCCCGATCTCGCGCCCGACGACGTGCTCCGCTCGATCGCCGTGC
>SLCJ01000386.1 GCA_007125835.1 Verrucomicrobiales bacterium
CCGCCGGAAATGCCCACGATACCTTCCGCGAATCCTGGCAAATATTCCGCGGCACCGACGCCCAGCTCCCCGACGCCGAACGCCTCGCCGCTTACTTCGGCAGCCGCGAGTTGATTCTCGCTATCGACCCCGCTGCCAACATCCTCCTCGCCGCCCACCTCACACGCTGGCCCGCAGAGACCAATCAAGACAAACTCACCCCCCTGCTCGACCGCCTCGCCCGCTGGCTGCCCGCCACACTCGATGTCGATCAACACAACGGACTCACCCTCTCCCGCTGGACCACACGCCTCTCACCGCACGCCCCCCAATCCTTCGGGTTTGCCATCATCCACGTTGGCGAATGGACTGTTTTCTCCAACCAACCCGATCACGCCCTGCGCCTCGCTCAAAGCATCCACAGCTCCCACATTGAATGGCCGGGCCAACACCCACCCCTCTCCTCCTGGAAATCGGGTCCCAACGGCAACTGGACCGAATGCCCCAACAGCGACACCCTCACACCCTGGGCAGATCGGCTCCTCCTCGCCCCCTGGCACTCACCTGACCCACCGCCCTCAATCGAAGAAAATTAAACGCAGATGCTCGCCGCCCCCGTTCGTTCCGTCTTCCCGAATGAATCGATGGATCGAAGCAATGCACGGATCGCGGGTGGCCGACGCCCTCGCCATGCCCGTGCACTGGTACTACGACCGCGCCGCCCTCCTGCGCGACTACGGCGTCGTCGACCGCTTCCTCCCCCCGCGCAACCCCCACCCAGACAGCATCCTCTGGCGCTCGACCCCCCCCCGCACGAGCGAAAAATTCAACATCCTTCGCAATCAAGCTCAGTATTGGGGCCGCGAAAACATCCACTACCACCAATTCCTCAAAGCCGGCGAAAACACCCTGAACTTCCGCCTCGCCCGCGAACTGTACTCACTCGTCCGGAAAACGGGCAGATACGACAAGGACCAATGGCTTGATCTCTACATCGCACGCATGCTCGAACCAGGCTGGCACAATGACACCTATATCGAAGAATACCACCGCGAATTCTTTGCCCGCCTCGCCCGTGGCACCGCACCCTCGAAATGCGGAATCGCCGACGGACACATCGGCGGCCTCGCCCATGTCCCGGCCCTGGTCGCCGCACTCGAAGGCTCCCCGCTCGACGAAATCACAGCAAAGGTGCGCACCCATGTCTCGCTCACCCACAACCACCCCGGCGTCCTCCGCGCAGCCAACACCCTCACCCGCCTCCTCCACGCCGTCGCCAGCGAAAGCCTCCCCCTCCGCGAAGCCATGCACCGACACGCCGCGGACTGGCTCTCACCCGGCAAAGCCGCCACCTGGGAAAGCAAACACGACCTCGAAATCGTCGGGCGGAAATTCAGCCCCGCCTGCTACATCGAACAGGCCATGCCCGCCGCCCTTTTCCTCGCCTGGAAATACCACGAGAACTTTTCAGAGGGGGTAACCGCCAACGCCATGTGCGGTGGCGACAACTGCCACAGAGGAGCCGTCGTCGGCAGCCTCCTCGGCGCGGCCTGCGGAGTCCCGGCGCATCTGCGCCTCCCTCACCCCGACCTCACACCTTCCTCAAATAGGTGAACGCGCGCAATAATTTCTCCGCTGGCCCAAGCTTGAACCGCGAAAGCCACCAGCTCGAAAACACCACCTGACCGGCAAACACGACAACGGCAATCAATGTCAGCAGAGGTGGCGAAACCTTGGCATAAAGACCAAGCCCATACCCGCGGAAAAGAAACACCGCAATCACAGACTGCATAAGATAATTCGTCAGCGTCATCCTTCCCGTCGCCGACAAGGCACGCGACAACCAGCCCTCGCCTTGGCGTTGAAACCATCGCCGGAAGAGGAAAAGATAAAGAAAACCAAGCGCCGGGGCTCCGATCAGGATTCCCACACCGGAAACGGACATCCAGAGAGCATCCACTTCGCCACTCGCGCAAGCTCCACGCACGAAAGCCAATTTGCCTCCCACCGCCAGAACAACCGCCCAGGGAAGCGCCCGGCGGTATGCCGCGTCAGCTCCCACCCCCATCACAAACATCCCCTTGCGGAGCAGCCACACGCCAAACAACATCGCCGCAAGCGACATGCCAATCATATCAAATCCGCCGCCAATCCAAATCACACTCAATTCGGAGAGGTGCGCCGCCATGATATCCGCAAAAGCACCGCTCCGGTAACCCTCGATTAACGCATCGCGATCCGGTAAAAAGTCGAAAGCCGCCTCAAACTCACCACCCAATGCGTCTCCTATCTCGCCCGGAAGCACCCGCGCAATCAACGCAAGCCCCAATGTCATTGCCATCGCAGAAAGCAACAAACCAACCACCCCAATCGCCCAACCCAGCAAGGTCCAGTCCTGGCGACGCCGGAAGAAGACCAGCACAAGCCCGCACAATGCGTAAACCAACAGCACATCACCCCACCACAGGAACAAGGAATGCACCAGGCCCAACACCCCCAGCATCAGCAACCTCCGCAAAAAACCTCCCGTCCCAAGCTTGCCCCGGCACCCCTCGGAAGACTCGGTCAGGATCGCAAAACCAACACCGAAAAGCATCGCAAACAAAAACCAGAATGCCCCGTCAAAGAAGAACAATGACAGCGCCCGCCCCAACGCACCAAAAAACCCAAGCTCCTCCGGCATCACATAACGGTCAACCCCAGGCCAGCCCATCGACTGGATATTCACCAGAAAAACCCCCAGCAAAGCAAACCCCCGCAACGCATCCAGAAATGGAATCCTCTCCCCGGGCAGAGGCGGCGGAACATCAGGCGCGACACCTTGAGGGCTTAGATTCGGATTCATGACGATTTGGGGGCAAAGGCTGAAGCAACGAACCAGTCCCCGAAGCACGAACCACCGGCTTCTCAATCAGCCAACCCCACCGCGCGGCGAACCCGGTCAAGCACAACCCGCGCCGCAGCTCGCGCACGGACCGCGCCACCCGAAAGCACCGCATCCACCGCCCCGGGATCAGCCTCCAACTCCTCGCGACGCTGACGCGCCGGACGGAAATGCTCCCACAGCGACTCGAAAAGCTGTTGCTTGTAATGCCCGTAACCAAGCCCCCCTGCCGCAAAACTCGCCGCCATCTCCGACGCCGCATCCTCTCCAGCCACCAACCCGTAAAGCTCCAGCAACAGCGACCCCTCCACAGGCTTAGGCTCCTCCACCGGCGTGCTGTCTGTCTGAATCCGCATCACCCTCTTGCGCAAAGCCTTCTCCACCTCAAACAGAGGAATCGTATTGTCATAGCTCTTGCTCATCTTCTGACCATCCAAACCCCGCACCACAGCCGTGTTTTCGCGAATCATCGGCTCCGGAACCACCAACACACCCTCGCCATAGCGATCATTCACCTTCTGCGCCAGATCGCGCGTCACCTCAAGATGCTGCTTCTGATCCTTCCCTACCGGCACCAGATTGCTGTCATACAACAGGATATCCGCCGCCATCAGCACCGGATACGCAAATAACCCATGAGTCGGCGCAATCCCGCGGGCCGTCTTGTCCTTGAACGAATGACACCGCTCCAGCAACCCCATCGGGCAAACCGTCGACAAAATCCAAGCCAGCTCATTCACCTCCGGCACATCACTCTGACGGAAAAACACCGCCCTCTCCGGATCGAGCCCACATGCAAGAAAATCCAACGCCACCTCACGACAATACCCCCTCAACGCCGCCGGATCCGCCACCGTCGTCAGCGCGTGATAATCGGCAATGAAATAAAACGCCTCCCCCTTCTCCTGAAGCTCAATCATCGGCCGCATCGCCCCGAAATAATTGCCCAGATGAAGACTCCCCGAAGGCTGAATACCAGATAAAATTCGCATCGCCCGATCAAAGCCCCGTTCCCCCCCCTTTTCAACCCCAGCTTTCCTGAAATACTCGCAATTGGTCTGGCCATAAATTTTGGTTTTATGGCCTGGGCAAGATTTTGGGGTTGCCGGGGTTGGTGGTGGTGGTATGGTGGTGGATGCAGAAGCGACGGGCATTGGCGGAGGCGGGGAGGGCTGGGCTGTATCACGTGTGTTCCCGCGTGGTGGATCGGCGGGTGATTTTCGGCGATCAGGAGCGGCGGGTGTTTATGCGGATGATCAAGGGCGGGGCGGCTTTTGCGGGTGTGGATTTGGTAAGTTGGTGCCTGATGGGAAATCATTTCCACCTGCTGGTGCGGGTGCCACCGGCGGATGCCGATGCGCTGAGCGATGAGGAGGTGTTTGCGCGGATGGAACACATTTATCCCGAGGTGAGGATGCGCCATTTCCGGGGAGTGTGGGAGCGGATGGAGAAC
This sequence comes from Verrucomicrobiales bacterium, assembly GCA_007125835.1. Taxonomy (GTDB): domain Bacteria; phylum Verrucomicrobiota; class Verrucomicrobiia; order Verrucomicrobiales; family SLCJ01; genus SLCJ01. Next base: position 4,317 of record SLCJ01000386.1, read on the forward strand.
GAGGAGGCACGCCGAGCTTTTCTTGCGCCATTTCGCGCACGAATGGGCGTGCTGAGTGAGTTTGTGAAGACGCTGAAGCAGCGTTTCAGCCAGTGGTTCAATCGGAAAAATGATCGCGAGGGGACACTCTGGGAGGGGCGTTTCTGGAGTGTGATGCTTTCACACAACGAGAAGGATGATGGGCAAGGCTTGGGGTTATTGGCCCGTTTTGTGGCGGGTTACATCGATTTGAATCCGGTGCGCGCCGGTTTGGCGGTCGATGCGGGTGATTGCGATTGGAGCAGTTACGGAGCCGC
>SLCJ01000153.1 GCA_007125835.1 Verrucomicrobiales bacterium
CAGCCGTTATCCAGGAGGGTGGCGGCGTCCTCGGCGTCCAGTTCGTTTTGGGTGGCGCAAGGAAAAGCGCAATCGCAAGGGATGTCCCAGGGGGCGGCGTCCTTGTGGAATTCGGCCCCGAACTTGTCGGCGTATTCGCGGATGCGGCCCCGGCGTTCGTTTTTGAGGTGTTTGACGAACTCGAGTTTCTCGGTGTCGATACCGTCTTTGTCGTGGATGGTGCCGTTGGAATCGGAGAGTGTGATGGGTATGGCTCCGAGGGAGAGCAGTTTTTCGGCGGCGAACTGGGCGACGTTGCCGGACCCGGAAATGGCGCAGCGTTTGCCTTCGAGATCATGATTGCGGGTGGCGAGCATCTCGACGGCGAAATAGACGGCTCCGTAGCCTGTGGCTTCGGGACGGATGAGGGAGCCGCCCCAGCCGAGTTTTTTGCCGGTGAGCACGCCGGTGAATTCATTGGCCATGCGGCGGTATTGGCCGAAAAGATAGCCGATCTCGCGGGCTCCGACGCCGATATCTCCTGCCGGCACATCGGTGTTAGGACCGATGTGGCGTGCCAGCTCAGTCATGAAACTCTGACAGAAGCGCATCACCTCGCCATCGGAGCGGCCCTTGGGATCGAAGTCGGATCCTCCCTTGCCGCCGCCCATGGGCAGCGAGGTGAGGGCGTTTTTGAAGATTTGCTCAAATCCCAGGAACTTGAGGATGCCGGCATTGACGCTGGGGTGGAAGCGCAGCCCTCCCTTATAGGGGCCGATGGCGCTGTTGAACTGCACGCGGATGCCTCGATTCACCCGCACGCGGCCTTCGTCGTCGGTCCAGGGAACGCGGAAGACGATCATGCGCTCGGGCTCGACGAGGCGCTGGAGGATACCGCCTTCGATGTATTGCGGGCATTTTTCGAGCACCGGTTCGAGGGAGTCGAGTACTTCCTCGACAGCCTGGATGAACTCGCGTTCGCCGGGATTTCGGCTTTGGGTTGTGGCGAGGATTTTTTCGATGTGTTGTTTTGGCGTATCCATGGCGCGGGCGCAGGCGGAGTGGGTTATTCTGTGGTTTCGGTTTCTGGTGCTGCGGCCTCTCGGGCGGCGGCTTCGATGACCGGGCGCAACTGGGTGCGCAGACCTTCGCCGATTTCGGTGCTTGGGTCGATGGCGACGATGGCGTCGAGAGTTTTTAGGGCTTCCTGGTGTCGGTCTTGTTCGCCGAGCACGTTGAGTTGAAGGAACATGGCCTGTTGTTTGAGTTCACCTTCGAATCCGCCATCGGCGATCCACGTGTCGATGGCGGCGAGTGCTTCGTCGAATTTTTCCTCCTCCATCAGGGTGGCGAGATCACCGGCAAAACCCTCCAGTGCGGAGGCGAAATCGGCGCGCAATTGGTGGCGGCGGGCACGTTCTGCGAAGCCGAGGGTGTCATGGGGGTCGAGCGTCTGGATCTCATCGAGAATCTCCGCATGGAAGCGTTTTTGCAGGTCGAATTCGAGTGGTGCGATGGCGCGGGCGAGGATCTGGGCCCGTTCGAGGCCGGTGGCTTCGGCGGCTTCTCGCAGGGCTTCGTCGCGCGTGGAGCGATTGAGTTTGAGGGCGGCGAGGCGGGCGAGGAAGGGCTCGACGCCGCCTGGTTCGTAGCCAGTCTGCGCGTAGGGAACGCCGCGAAGGTCGGCGAGGATGAGCGTGGGGAATCCGCTCACGGCATATTGTTCCAGCAGGGCCTGGTTGCGTTGGCGGGTTGTGGCGGGGAGGGCGCTGGGATCCTCCGGGAAATCCACCTCAACGAACACGAAGTCGCCGCCTGCCACTTTGAGGAAGCGCTCGGTGCCGAGTACGTTTTCCTTGAGGTGTTTGCAAAAGACGCACCAGTCCGAGCCTGTGAAAAAGAGGAGGATGTCGCGATCCGATTCGGCGGCGGCGGGTTTGGCAGCTTCGAAGTCGGTGGTCCATTCTCCGGCGGCGGAGAGTGGGGCGGCGGACAGGGTGAACGCAAGCGCGGTGCAGGGAAGAAGCGTGCGGATCATGGTTTGGCACGGTGTCGCAATGAACGCGCCCCCGCAAGCGCCGAATCCCCGCCGCCCGCCACTTTTCGCATGACAATCGCGCCTTTTCCGCCTTAGTGGGACATGGACGAAATTCCCCTTTCCTTGAGCTTTGATGATGTGCTTCTTGTGCCGCGGTTGAGCGGCATCCTGCCCGGCGAAACCGATGTCCGCAGCCGCCTGACTGACACCCTGCCTCTAAATATCCCGGTTCTTTCCTCGGCCATGGATACGGTGACCGAGGCCGAACTGGCCATTGCCCTGGCGCGCGAGGGAGGGCTGGGGGTGATCCACCGCAACAACACGATCGACGAACAGGCGGAGATGGTGGCGCGGGTCAAGCGCTCGGAGAACACAGTGATCCAGAAGCCATTCACGGCGACGGCGGAGATGACGGTGGGGGAACTGCGCGAGGTGATGCGCGAGCGCGGAGTTTCGGGGTTTCCCGTGGTTGAGGGGGAAGGCGTGCTGGCGGGGATGGTAACCAGCCGGGATTTGTGGCATGTGTCTGATGTCGAAACCAAAGTGGCGGCGGTGATGACGCCCAAAGAGCGGCTCGTCACGGCACCGGTGGCCACCGGCATGGACGAGGCGCTCGACATCCTATTCGAGAACCGTATTGAAAAACTGCCGCTGGTGGATGAAGGCGGCCGATTGGCGGGAATGATCACCCGTAAGGATATCGAGAAGCGCAGCCGTTTCACCCAGGCCAACAAGGATGCCAACGGGCAATTGCGTGTGGGCGGCGGCGTGGGTGTGGGGCCGGACTGCCTCGATCGCGCCGTGGCGCTGGTGGATGCCGGGGCCGACGCGGTTTTCATCGACGCGGCCACCGGGCACACCACGCGGGTGTTGGATGTGGTCGGGCAACTCCGCGCGAGGCTGGACGGGCGCGCCACGGTGGTGGCGGGCAATGTGGTCACCGCCGAGGGCGCAAAAGACCTCATCGAGGCCGGGGCTCAGGCGATCAAGGTGGGCGTGGGTCCTGGCTCGATTTGCACCACCCGCGTGATCGCGGGTGTCGGCGTGCCGCAGTTTTCGGCGATCCGGAATGTTGCGCCGGTGGCGCGTGAGCGGGGTGTTGCGGTGATTGCCGATGGCGGCATCCGCTATTCGGGCGACATCGTCAAAGCCCTTGCCGCCGGAGCTGATTGCATCATGGTGGGCAGCTTGCTGGCGGGCACTGCGGAAAGCCCGGGAAGCATGATCAACTATCAGGGACGCCGCTTTAAGGAATACCGGGGCATGGGGTCGCTTAAGGCGATGCGGCGTGGCAGCGGCGACCGCTACGGCCAGAATTCCTCCGGCAAGCTGGTTGCCGAGGGGGTCGAGGCGCGGGTTCCGTTCAAAGGTTCGCTGGCCGATGTGGTGTTTCAGTTGGTCGGTGGATTGCGCTCGGGAATGGGCTACAACGGGGCGCGCACCTTGGAGGAGCTGCGTCGTGAGGCCCGGTTCGTTCGCATCACTCCTGGCGGACTGAAGGAAAGCCATGCCCACGACATCTTCATCACCGAAGAGCCGGTGAATTACGAAACACTCTGAGATCCGCAGCCGCGAACCAAATCCGGCCCCGTCGGCCACCCAACCTGAGCGCCTTTCATCCATCCGATTATCCATCCTCCCCACCAACCTCTCATGCAGGAAACAAACCATATCGCCGTCGTTGATTTCGGCTCGCAATACACGCAATTGATTGTCCGCCGTGTGCGGGAGCTTGGCTTCCTGGCCAAACTGCATGCCGTGGAGGATTTTCCCGACATCGGCCAACCCTCGGCGGTGATCCTTTCGGGAGGGCCTAAAAGCACCGGTGATGCCGACGCGCCTGACATCGATGTTGATGCGCTCAAGGCGATGGGTGTTCCGGTGCTGGGTGTTTGCTATGGCATGCAGTTGCTGAATATTCGCTTCGGTGGTGCGGTGGCTCCAAGCGACCGCCGCGAATACGGCCCCGCCAACCTGCATGGCATCGCGGACGAAGGTTTGTTCGAGGGGGTTTCGCCGGGCAGCCAGGTATGGATGAGCCACTCCGACACAGTTTCGACGGTTGCCCCCGGAGGAAAGGTGCTTGCCACGAACAAATCGGGTGCGCCGGTGGCTCTGTCGTGGGACGAGCGTTTTTTTGGTATTCAGTTTCACCCGGAAGTGACCCATAGCCACGAGGGCCTGCGCATTTTGCACAATTTCCTGCTTTGTGCCGAATCGCCCGCTCCGTTCCTTATCGAGGATTTCAAACGCGAGGTGATTGCCGACATTCGCGAACGCGTGGCGGGACGTCAGGTGGTGTGTGGGGTGTCCGGGGGCGTGGACAGCACGGTGCTGGCGGTGCTTTTGCACGAGGCCGATGTGAACATGCGGGCGATATTTGTCGATCACGGCCTGCTGCGCAAAGACGAGGGGGTCGAGGTGCGGAACAATTTCCACCGCATGGGCGTGCCGATTGAGACCGTCGATGCCTCGGAGCGTTTCCTCTCGGCGCTGGATGGCGTCGACGACCCGGAGGAAAAGCGGAAGATCATTGGCGGGCTGTTTCTGGATGTGTTCTGGGACGCCGCAGGCGAGGCCCAGATGCTGGCCCA
>SLCJ01000228.1 GCA_007125835.1 Verrucomicrobiales bacterium
GCCCTGATGGAGGATTTCAAAGACCACCCCGGCATTGGCTACTGGCACGACTTCGGCCACGTGCATCGCAAACACAACCTCGGCCTGCTCGACCACGCCGACTGGCTCTCCAGGATGCGCCCGTTCCTCGTCGGCTGCCATGTGCACGATGTGGCATGGCCCCACATCGACCACCGCGTGCCCTTCATGGGCCACATGGGTCTTGAGAAACTACTCCCCCTCGTGCCTCCCGGCCTGCCCCTGGTCTGGGAACTCTCTCCCGGCCGCCGCCGCGTCCACATCCGCCGCGCCAAAGAAGTCTGGGACCACCTCTTGGCCGAAACCAGCCCCACCGCCACAACATCTGCCACATAAGCGCAGCAGCGGATCAGCCTCGGGCGCAGACTTCAGCCCGCCAGTGTAACCTCACGACAATTTCGTTCTGGCGTGTAATTTTTGGTAGGAAGATTTTGCAGGCGGGGCCATTGATGCATTTGGAATGTGGGCCGACGATTTCCGACTGCACGCCCCGGGCAACACCGTGGTGGAAGCCCGCCTGCAAAACGGGCAGGTAACGCAGCTGCTCGTCACGCCCGAGTCGCGCCGAAAAGACGTGCGTCTCATGAAACCCAAGGGCCATCAGTAAATCGAAGCCGCCCACAGCCGCTCACCGCCCCGCCCGGGCCAACGGATGAGCCGGACGGACGCCCCGGAAAAAGATCGCGGGTGGCCTTCGGTGAGCTTGCCCCCGCCATCCGGGCATGCTAGTTTACCGGCTTTCATTCGTCTCCCTCATCCATGCCTCAACCCGTCCCGTCGAACGACGCGTCGCCGCCACAACTGCTCACCGTCGTCATCCCCGCTCGCGACGAGGAAGGCTGCATCGCCCGCACCGTCGAACACCTCCACCTCGAACTTTCGCTGCGCGAAATCCCGCACGAAATCCTGGTGGTGGACGACGGCAGCACCGATTCTACCTGGGAAATCCTGGAGGAGATCAAAACCCGCATCCCCCAGCTCGCCCCCGTCCGCAATCCCGGTCCCCATGGCATCGGGCGCGCCATCCGCCTCGGCTTCGACCGCATGAAAGGAGATGCAGCCGTCATCATGATGGCCGACGAATCCGACGACCCGCGTGAGATTCCCGGATACTGGGACCTGCTCTGCGAGGGATACGACGCCGTGTTCGGCAGCCGTTTTGTCAAGGGCGGCGGCGTGATCGACTACCCGCGCCACAAACTGATGCTCAACCGGATGTTCAACTTTTTCATCCGCATCCTCTTCCGCCACGGCCACAACGACACCACCAATGCCTTCAAGGCCTACCGCAAATCCACCCTCGACGGCCTGCGCCCGCTGCTCGCCCCCCACTTCAACCTGCTCGTCGAGCTGCCCCTCAAAACCGTGATCCGCGGCTACTCGTGGACTTCGATGCCCATCACCTGGCGCAACCGCCGCACCGGCGTCGCCAAACTGAAAATCCGCGAAATGGGCTCGCGCTACCTGTTCATCGTCCTCTACTGCTGGCTGGAGAAATACTTCAGCCGCGGCGACTACCACAAAGAATCATGAACCTCCTCGTCACCGGATCCTCCGGCCTCATCGGCTCCGAAGTCTGCCGCCATTTCGCCGCAAGCGAATGGCAAATCCACGGCATCGACAACAACCAACGCGCCCTCTTTTTCGGCCCCCAGGGCGACACCCGCTGGAACCAGCAGCGCCTCGCCACCGACCTCGGCCCCGCCTTCACCCACCACGAACTCGACATCCGCAACCGCGAAGGCGTCCTCGCCCTGCTCGCCTCCCTTCGCCCCGACGCCATCGTCCACGCCGCCGCCCAACCCTCCCACGACCGCGCCGCCGACATCCCCTTCGAGGATTTCGAAACCAACGCCACCGGCACGCTCAACCTGCTCGAGGCCGCACGCCGCGCCTGCCCCGAGGCCCCCTTCGTGCATCTCTCCACAAACAAAGTTTACGGCGACCGCCCCAACACCCTGCCGCTGACCGAAACCGAAACCCGTTGGGACTACGCCTCCCCCGACCTCGCCAACGGCATCGACGAAAATTTTCCCATCGACCAATCCAAGCACTCTCTGTTTGGTGCCTCGAAAACCGCCGCCGACATCCTCGTCCAGGAATACGGACGCTACTTCGACATGCCCACCTGCTGCCTGCGCGGTGGCTGCCTCACCGGCCCCGCCCACTCCGGCGTCGAACTCCACGGCTTCCTCTCCTACCTCGTCAAATGCAACATCGAGGAACGCGAATACAAGATCTTCGGCTACAAGGGCAAACAGGTGCGCGACAACATCCACGCCACCGATGTCGCCCGCTTTATCGCCGCCTTCATCGCCACCCCAAGGTGCGCCGAAGTCTACAACCTCGGCGGCGGACGCGCCAATTCCTGCTCCATCCTCGAAGCCTTCCTAATCGCCGGATCTTTCACCGGCAAACCACAAAAATTCACCCTTCTTGATCAACCTAGATCCGGAGACCACATTTGTTACATATCCAACCTCGCCAAAGCGCGCGCCCACTACCCTGGCTGGGACATCACCATCTCCCTTGAAGAAACCATCCGCCAGATTGCCGAGTCCTGGAGCAATCGCTGATCGCCCGCTCCCCGCCGCACGGCAACCCACCCAATCCATACCCACCCCCCGCACCCACCCCAATGAGCACCCTGATGAAAGTCCCGTTCGTGGACATGGCGAGAACACTGGCTCCGCTGCGCGACCCATTGCACCGCACGGCCTGCGGCGTGATTGACAGCACCCGCTTCATCGGTGGACCCGAGGTAAAAGGCTTCGAACGCGAAATGGCCCAATGGCTCGGTGTCGATGAGGTCTGCGCCGTCGGATGCTGCACCAGTGGTCTCTATGTCGCCCTCCGCGCGCTGGGCATCGGCCCCGGCGACGAAGTGATCACCACCGTGCACACCGCCATTCCCACCTCCGAGGCCATCACCATGAGCGGTGCCGATGTCGTCTTCTGCGACATCGAGCCCGAGCCCGGATGCTACAACATGGATCCCGATGACTTCGAGCGAAAAATCACCCCGAGAACCAAGGCCGTCATCGTCGTTCACCTCTACGGCCAGCCCGCCCAACTCGAGAAAATCATCCCCATCGCCCGCAAGCACAACCTTCGCATCATCGAAGACTGCGCCCAGGCCCAAGGCTCCCAAATCAACGGCCGCACCACAGGCACATTCGGCGATGCCGCCGCCTTCAGCTTCTTCCCCTCGAAGAACCTCGGCGGCTTCGGCGACGGCGGAGCCGTCACTGCAAAAGATCCGGCCGTCATGCGCACCATCCGCATGATCCCCAACCACGGACGCCTCGACAAATACAATCACGAATTTGAAGGCATGAACAGCCGACTCGACGCGCTGCAGGCCGCGATGCTTCGCGTCGTCCTCCCGTCCCTCGAGGCCTGGAACAAGGCCCGCCACACCGCCGCCGCCTGGTACCGCGCACTCCTCCAAGACATACCCGGCCTCGTCCTTCCACGCGAACGCGACGATAGTTTTCACGTCTATCACGTCTTCGTCGTCCAAGTGCCGGACCGCGAACAATGCGCCGCCTTCCTCGCCGAACGCGGTGTCGAAACCGGCGTGCACTACCCCATGGCCCTGAATCTCCAACCCGCCTACGCTCACCTAAACCAGCCCCGCGGCTGCTTCCCACACGCCGAGCAGGCCTGCGATCACGTGCTCTCACTCCCCATGTCGCCCAGCATCACCCGCGAAGAGGTGGCGCACGTCTGCGAACAACTTCGGGACTATTTCAGCGCCTAAGCCCCGGCACCGGCTCACACCTCCCTCCGCCATGCAAATCGAAAACGACACCCAAGTCGACATCTCGGTGGTCGCCCCCGTTTTCAACGAGGAGGACAACCTGGAAACTCTCACCAATGAGATTGTCGCCGCCATCAGCCCGCTCAAGCGCTCCTTCGAGATCCTCTACGTCGACGACAAAAGCACCGACGGCAGCCTCGCCGTCATGCGTCGACTCAAGCAAAATACCCCGCAAATCCGCATCCTGCGCCACGGCATCAATTCCGGTGAAAGTGCCTCCAGCCTCACCGGCATGGCCAAGGCACGTGGCAAAGTCATCATCACCATCGATGCCGACCTGCAGAACGATCCCGCCGACATCCCCCTCCTTCTCGAACACCTTAACGAAGAAGTGGCCGCCGTCTGCGGCGTTCGCCGCAAACGGGAGGACGACTGGGTCAAACGCATCTCCTCGAAGACGGCAAACGCCTTCCGCAACACCGTAACCGGCGACCGCATCGCCGACGCCGGATGCACCTACCGCGCCATCCGCCGCGACGCCCTGCGCGACATTCCCGTCTTCAACGGACTCCACCGCTTCCTCCCCACCCTCCTTCGCCTCCAGGGATTCCACGTCGTCGAAGTGCTGGTCAACCACCGCCCGCGCATCGCCGGCGTCTCCAAATACGGAGTCGGTAACCGCGCCTGGCGCGGCACCGTCGATTGCCTGGCCATGCGCTGGTTCCGCAAACGCAGCGTCTCCGCCCTCCGCTTCGAAGGCGAGGATTGAGATAGCCTGAAAGCTGAAAGCCTGAAAGCCTGAAA
>SLCJ01000083.1 GCA_007125835.1 Verrucomicrobiales bacterium
CTCTCATCTGTTATCCAGGTCGTGCCAGCCGCCGATCCCTACTCCGCACGGGGGAGCGCAATGATGCTCACCCTCGAGGATGACGATCCTCTGGCACGCGCGAGGGCGGCCGAGGCCCTGGGTTACATACGCTATTACCCAGCCGAATCATCGCTGCTCGCGGCCCTCGCAGATGACGAGGCCCGCGTGCGCCGCGAGGCAGCGCTTGCCCTGGCATGGTGCGGTGGCAGGCTCGCTTTGCCCTCGCTGCTTGATTCGATGGGAGATCCGGATTGGACTGTACGGCAAAGCGCATGGGTTGCGCTCACCAATATCACCGGAATGGAGTTTGCGTTTGATTCCCTGGCATCTGAAGACGAGCGCTCCGCGCAAAAGGGAATCTGGCGACTTTGGTTGGCGGATCTGCCGCAAGGTGGCCTGCCCGCCGAACTGATCGCCATGCTCGGCTCAGATTGCCACCGCGATGTCGAACGCGCGGCCCGTGCTGCCGGCGCCCTCGGGGCGGACGCCGGCACCGTGGCTCTCCTCGCCCGCGCCATCGAACCCTGGTCCACACATGAAGACGAACCAAACCAGGAAGCCAAATGGCGGGTGCAAGCCGCACTGCGTGCTCTGGGCCGATCCGGAGAGGCGGCCGCTCTCCCCGTTTTAACCACATTTCTCGCTCACCCCCAATGGGTGCGATACGCCGCCGAGGCTTTAGGAGACTATGGGGGCCCCGAAGCGGCGAGTGCGCTGATCGATGCCTTTCCCAGACAAGCCCGGGCTATCGGCCCGCAGATTGTTCAGGAATCCACCCATCGTGGACCCGCCACCCATGCATCGGACACGCCGCGCTTGGATTCGCGCGACCGCATCCTGGCCGCGCCTTATGCCATCGCTCTGGCGCTGTCCCGCATTATCAACGAAACGCCACCAGCCACTCACAAGGATTTACGTGACGTAGCACCACTTATCGCAGCGCAAACCCCTCTCGATATCGACGGGCTTCTTGTCTATGAGGAAGAGCCCTATCAGCCCGTTTTCCGCCATCTGCTCGAAGCTTCCGGATTGCGTCGCGCCTTGGTAGAAGAGGCATTCGCCGCCATCGCGGGCTCTCCCACCCCGCCGGCACCCGCTGAAATCCCAGACTGGCACGACCTTCGTTCCACCCTCGACCCGGCGCGATCCCCCTTCGCCTCGAACATCATCCTCACCTTTTGCCGCGATAAAGAAGACGTGCCGCGGTTGATTCAGTTGCTCGGCCACTCGGATCATTGGGTGCGCATCAATGCGGCACGGACCTTGTTGTTCATGGATGCAAGGGAAAGTGCCAATGCCATTGGTGAGCTGCTTGAAGCTTCGCAGCCGGAGGCGGCCTTCGGCGTTTTCACTGGTGGGTATTTTTCCCGCGCCCAGGGCCAGGATGAATTCAACGACCCGGCGCCGCGATTCCGCGAGGCCTTTGTGATGGCATTGGGCGGGCTCGATGCCCGAGGGCATGTTCCTCTGCTCGGGCGCATTCTCAACGACGACCGCAACGCTCTTGGCATCCAGCACCGTGCCGCACTCGCGCTTGACCAGATCGGCACCGCCGATGCCATCACCACCCTCAGGGCCGCCGAACTGGATCATCCCTACCACAGCGTGCGCATGGTTGCACGCGAGGCGCTATGGCGGCGCGGGCTGCCGCCGAATCCACGCCCCGGCCCGCCGCCTGTGCCGCCACCCCGCGTCGCTGTCGACGACATCCCTGAAAAAGCCACCCGTTTTGTTTTCATCAAGGGCGACTTGATTCCTTATAACCCGTTTCAAATGGACAGTTGGCGCCAGGCCTACATGACCACCGACAGTGGCCCAACCTACCGTCCCGGGCGCAATCTCTATATCCTCGACATCACGTCCGGCGTGCCGGTTGTCACCCCGCTTACGCGGTTCTCCGACGGCCACGTTGCCGACTGCTCGGTGTCGTATGACGGACAGACTGTCTGGTTCTCGCGCCGCCGCGGGGACAGCCCTTGGTGGCATCTTTTCCGGATCGATGCCGACGGGTCGAACTTGCGCCAGGTTACCGACGGTCCGTATCATGACATCCAGCCAGTCGAAATGCCAAGCGGGCGCATCGCATTCTCGACTTCGCGCCTCGGCACCCGCGACGAATACCATGGCTACCTTTGCACCGGACTCGCCACCATGGCCCCCGATGGTGAAGACATCCAAGTTATCGGTTTCAATTTCGGGCGGGATGCGGAGCCGACAGTGGCTGAGGACGGGCGTCTGCTTTTTACCCGCATTGAACTTTTCTACTCGCGAATGAAGACCGAAGCCAATCTGCTCGCTTGCTCGCCCGACGGCACACGCATGCAGACGCTCTACGGTCCGGAGCGCAGGGAAATGTGGTCGCATGTCCATGGGGGCTATGCCAACTGGGCACGGGACGGCCTGCGCCACCGGCAACTCCGCCTCACCCAACCGCAAACATACCTCCCCGGCCAATACCTGCTCACCACTCCCGCCGGACCAATCATCACTCGCGGCCGCCTCGGCGAAATCTTCATCCGCAAGGATTCTCTAAGGCCCGGCGGCAACGACCCTTGGGTGATCACCACGCCGTGGACGCTCGACGAAAACACCCTGCTTGTCGCCGCAGGCCGGAAAAACCATGAAATCGTAAGGGCCGAATTTCCGAAAGACGCGGTGGACTTGGGCATCCACACATTGTGTGTGGAAACCGGCAATCTCGAATTACTCTACAACGACCCGGAATCTGCCGACTTTGAAGCCCGCCCGCTGCACCCGCGCGCCGTCCCTCCAGCCCTCGCCGAATCCCCCACGGCACGCCAGGGCGAATTTACCGGCACGCTGTTTGTGCAATCCGCCTTCCTCAGCCAAGAGCCCCACATGCAGGGACGCGGGCGACTGATCCGAGTCGTCGAGGGGCTGCCTCAGGTCACCCGCCATGCCACCCACACCACGCCCAACGAAAATGCATGGAAAAACCATGGCGGAGCATTCGGCCGCGACCTCGCCACCCTCCCCCTCGCCGCCGACGGCTCCTTCGCAGCCCGTGTTCCCGCCGATCGCTTCCTGCACCTCCAGGTATTGGACAGCGACCGCAATGTCGTTGGCAACCAGTTGGTATGGATGAACGTTCGCCCCGGCGAGACCCGAGGCTGCGTTGGTTGCCACGAGCCGCCGGACACCGCGCCGCCACCACCTGGTAACGGCAGTGCCTTTGCCCATGCCATGGCCCTGCACGGCGGCACCCTGCCCGAGGCCTTGCCAGATGGTCCTGACCACATGCGCTACCGTGCGAAAATTTGGTTCAAGGGGCACGTCCCTCAGGAACGTGAGGAACGCCAGCGCACGGTTCAATCCACCAGCTATTTCGGAAGGTGAAACCAATGACCTTTCCCTCGAACCGCACAAGAGCTCGGGCGGAAACTCTGCCGGTCTGTCAGGGCTGGCCGGGGTCCCCGGTGCTTTCTTCCGTGAAGGGCTCTCCCAGCGAATCGATGTCGTTGGAGATTCGGATCAGATCATCCGCCTGGATTTGAAGGTCGGCTGCGGCGGCTGATTCGGCAATATGCTCGGGGCGACGGGCTCCGGCAAGAACATGAGTAACACCTGGCCTGGAAAGGGTCCATGCCAGCACGAGTTGCGAAAGCGTGCATTGGTATTGCTCGCACAGCGGGCTCCATGTCCCGAGCATTTCAAGGATACGCTGCCGGTTGGAGGGCAGCAACCATGGGAACCAGTCGCGGTTGGAGCGAAACTCGCCCTCCTTGAATTCATGATCCAAGCCGATTTTCCCGGTGAGCAAGCCTTGTTCCAAGCTCATATAGGTGATGGCGGCGCATCCCTTGTCGCGCCCGATGGGCAGAATGTCCCTTTCGGCGTCACGCGCGAGCATCGAGTACCTAAATTGATGGGCGGCAATCGGGCCGCACGCCATGTATGCGTTCAATTCATCTGCACCGAGGTTACAAACGCCAATGGCGCGAATTTTACCCTGATCCCGCAGGCCGAGCAGGGCCGCCATTGTGTCCTCAACCGGTGTTTTGCAAGGCTCAATGGCAGGCCAATGCACCTGATACAAGTCGATCCGATCCGTGTTCAGATCCTTCAACGAGCGCTCAACCTCGATGCTTATGGTATCAGGGCGTAGCGACCGGAACAGGTCGCGACCATTAAATTTCGTAAAGTAAGAGCCACGATCATCATCCCACCAGAGTCCACATTTGGTGGCGAGCAACACTTCATCCCGGCTTCCCCTGACAGCTTCGGCTATGAGGCGCTCGCTATGGCCCCAGCCGTAGGCCGGTGCGGTGTCAAGAAGATTGATTCCCGACTCCATTGCCGCGCGGATTGTGGAAAGCGCGCGGGAATCATCTGTAATACCGCCCCAGACCTCGCCCCCTCCAATCGCCCAGGCACCAAAACCAATCACCGATGAAGAAAGCCCTGAGTCGCCAAGTGGTAAATATTTCATGTGTATAGAGATGGTTAGTATTTGAATATTTTAGACATCCATAATTTTTGTTATATTTGCCAAATCGAGTGAAGACTCAATTTCCACGCCATCCGCC
>SLCJ01000129.1 GCA_007125835.1 Verrucomicrobiales bacterium
AATGTGTGGGTGCTCAGAATCCGGAATTTGTGCGCAAGCCGGATGTGGCGGTGATCGACCGTTTGCGGGAGATCGCGCCGATCGGGATTGTTTCTGTGGCGGTGGAGATGGAGGGCGGCGTCGATTTCGTGGCGGCGATGAAGGAGCGCGGCATCCGCACGTCGCTGGCGCACACGGCCGCCACCTACGCGGATTTTATCGCGGCGAAAGAGGCTGGATTGAATCACCTGACTCATTTCTGCAATCAAATGACCGGCCTGCACCACCGCGAGATCGGGTGTGTCGGTGCCGGGCTGCTGGACCCCGACATCCGGATCGAATTGATTTGCGACAAAATCCACCTCTGCCCTGACATGCTCAAACTGGTGTGGACACTCAAGCCGGTGGACCAATTGATGATTATCACCGACTCGATGTCCGCCTCTTGGCTTGACGACGGGGTGTATGACCTCGGCGGCCTCGAGGTGCATGTGACGGATCGCCAGGCACGCCTGGCCAATGGCGCGCTGGCGGGGAGCACCGCGCTCTACTACGAAGAATTTCACAACGTGCTCGAAGTCACCGGCCTGCCAGCCAGCGAGGTGGTGGCCGCCACATCCTGGAACCAAGCCCAATCGCTCGGCATCGAGGGAGTGGGCAGGATCGAGGTTGGCTTCACAGCCGATCTCGCACTTCTCGATCCGTCCGACGGCCATCGCCCGGTGGCGGTTTGGGTGGATGGCGAGCGTAAGTTCGGCTGATGGCCGGTGAACCGGCCATTTGCGAAACGGGCCCGTCCCGGCTCGCCTGCCGGGCCCGTCAAAACCAACCGGTAAGCTGTGCCAGACGTATCGGACGCGACGCGTCCGCCGCGCCGGGCCGCTGCGCCCCCGCCGGGCCTTCCCGTTGAATTTTCCAATCTCCCACAACCCAAATCAGAAAAACAAAACACCATGCCCACATCCACCCGCGCACTTTCCTCGTTTGCCCGCAGGCACCTCGGTTCCACTCCGGAGGAGGCCGCCGAAATGGCGGAATTCCTCGGCTATGAAAGTATCGAGTCGCTCGTGGATGCCGCCGTGCCGAAAGGCATCCGCTCTGAAGGTGCCTTGGACCTCCCTGCAGCGCGCACCGAGACCGAGGCGCTTGACGATCTGCATGCCATCATGAAGCAGAACCGGGTGTTCCGGCAGTTGATCGGTTCGGGCTACTCGGATACGATTGTGCCGCCGGTAATCCAACGTAACATTCTGGAAAATCCGGGTTGGTATACTGCCTACACACCCTATCAGGCTGAGATTTCCCAGGGGCGGCTCGAGGCGCTGATCAATTTTCAAACCATGGTTGCCGAGCTGTCCGGGCTGGACGTGGCCGGGGCCTCGCTGCTCGACGAAGGCACCGCCGCCGCCGAGGCAATGGCGCTCTGCTTCAATGCCTCGCGCAAGGGTAAGGTGATTTTCGTCGCCGACCACTGCCACCCGCAGACCATCGAGGTGCTGGCCACCCGCGCGGAGCCGCTTGGCATCGAGATCCAGACCGGCGATTGGGAAACATTCGACCCCGCCGCATGCGAAGGGTTTTTCGCGGCGCTGGTGCAGTATCCCGACACCCACGGGCGTGTCGCAGACCTCACCCAATTCATCTCCGCCGTGCATGAGGCTGGCGCCCGCGCCATCGTGGCCGCCGACCTGCTCGCCCTCACGCTGCTCAAATCGCCCGGGGAAATGGGTGCCGACATCGTGGTTGGCAGCGCTCAGCGTTTTGGTGTGCCGCTTGGTTATGGGGGTCCGCATGCGGGATTCCTCGCCTGCCGCGACGACCTCAAGCGCCGCCTACCGGGTCGTTTGATCGGTGTCAGCCGCGATTCGCAGGGCAACCCGGCCTACCGCCTCTCGCTGCAGACCCGCGAGCAGCATATCCGGCGCGACAAAGCCACCAGCAACATCTGCACCGCCCAGGTCCTGCTGGCGGTAATGGCCTCCATGTATGCCGTCTACCACGGCCCCACCGGGCTCAAAGCCATCGCTGCGCGTGTCCACGCGCTGGCGGGAGCGCTGGCCGGTGCCCTGCGCGAAGGCGGCATCGAAGTGGTCGAAGAATCATTTTTCGACACCGTGGTGGCGCGTGTGCCGGGCAAGGCTGCCGAAGTGGTGGCCGCCGCCGAAGCCGAGGCCATCAACCTCCGCCTCATCGACGACGACCGCGTCGGCATTTCGCTCGACGAAAAATCGACACCGCGCGAAGTGGTGGCGCTGGCAGAGCTTTTCGGTCTCGAAATTGCCACGCCGGTGCTGCCTGATGCGCTGGAGGAGCACCCCGCGACCTACGCCGACGGCCTGCGCCGCGAGAGCGAATTCCTCACGCACCCGGTTTTCCATTCCTACCACAGCGAGACGGAGATGCTGCGCTACATCAGCCGCCTCGAGTCGCGCGACCTCGCTCTCAACGAATCGATGATCGCCCTCGGCTCATGCACGATGAAGCTCAATGCCACCTCGGAAATGATGCCCGTGAGCTGGCCGGAAACGGGTGGGATCCACCCCTTCGCGCCGCTTTCGCAGGCGGAGGGTTACCTGCAAATGTTTGAAGAGCTGAGCCGCTGGCTGGCCGAGATCACTGGATTTGCGGCGGTCTCGCTCCAGCCCAATGCCGGATCACAGGGCGAATATGCCGGCCTGCTGGCCATCCGCCGTTATCACCTGAGCCGCGGCGACGACCAGCGCGACATCTGCTTGATCCCGACATCCGCGCACGGCACCAATCCCGCCAGCGCCGTGATGGCCGGCATGAAAGTGGTCGGCGTGAAATGCGATGACGAAGGCAACATCGACATCGCCCACCTCCGCGAGATGGCCGAAAAGCACGCGCCGAATCTCGCCGCCCTCATGGTCACCTACCCCTCCACCCACGGCGTGTTCGAGGAGGGGATCCGTGAGATGTGCGAGATCGTGCACCAAGCCGGCGGCCAAGTCTATATGGATGGCGCGAACATGAATGCGCAGGTTGGCCTCACCAGCCCCGGCTTGATCGGTGCCGATGTCTGCCACCTCAACCTCCACAAGACCTTCTGCATCCCCCACGGCGGCGGCGGTCCCGGCGTCGGGCCAATTGGCGTCGCCTCGCAGCTGGTGCCCTTTCTTCCCGGCCACGGTTTCCTGGGCGAAAGCGAACAGAGTGCGGTGTCGGCGGCTCCCTGGGGCAGCTCCAGCATCAATGTGATCAGTTGGATGTATATCGCCATGATGGGCGACGAAGGCCTGACCGAGGCCACCCGCCGCGCCATCCTCAATGCCAACTACATCGCCCGGCGGCTCGAATCCTTTTTCCCCGTACTCTACCGCGGCAATAAAGGGCTGGTCGCCCACGAATGCATCATCGACCTGCGGAAATTCCAGGAAAGTGCTGGCGTCACCGTCGAGGATGTAGCCAAGCGCCTGATGGACTACGGCTACCACTCGCCGACCATGTCCTGGCCGGTGGCCGGCACCCTGATGATCGAGCCCACCGAAAGCGAGTCGCGCCGCGAGCTGGACCGCTTCTGCGACGCGATGATCTCGATCCACGGCGAAATCCGCGCCATCGAAACCGGCGAAAGCGACCGCGCCGACAATCCACTCAAAAACGCCCCGCACACCGCCCGCATGGTCTGCGGCGCCGAATGGAACCATCCCTACAGCCGCGAAACCGCCGCCTTCCCCTGCGAGGCCACGCGCCAGCACAAATTCTGGCCGCACGTCGGCCGCGTCGACAACGTCCACGGCGACCGCAACCTGTTCTGCTCCTGCGTGCCCGTAGCCGAAATGGCCGAAGCGGCGGAAGCGTGAGCACAAGCTGCAGATTCAGCCCTGAGAGGGCGGCCATCAGTGGGGGGCGCTTTGCAACCGCCCCCTCCGTTTGTGCCCCCACCGCCCCCCATAACTCGCCGACGCTCTGGCCACCGCCCTCGGCGAATTTGCGGATGTGGTATTGTTAAGCACCTTCTTCAGGTGCGTGCCCGCCGGCAGAGCTTCCTCATTGGCATTGGCCTAAAATGGCGCAAAAGTGCCTATTGCGCCGCAAAAGCCTTTTTTAGGGCGCAAACCGCCGCTTGCGCCACTAGGCGCGAATTAAACTCCCGCACACGGGCGTCGAGCAGGGTGTCGATAGTCCTTGCATTTTGGCGCGTTTTTTGCACCACGAATCGAGCAGGCGGCCTTCCAGATTCGGGATTCGAGGGAGTTGCATTTTCCGGGCTTGGGAGCACGCATCGAGATCATGGCGGGGGCATTTCCATGATAGGGGCGGTGGATTTGGTTGGTTGCGTGGCCGGAAGAGCGCGCTGACTGTGCTATCTTCTGATGACGATGACTTCCACAGAACAATCGATTTTGCGGGCCGGGTATTGTCGCCGGGAGGAATTGGGGTGCGCCGACACGGAGGCGATGCGCGGTCTGCTGGGCGCACATTTCGAGGGTGTGGAGGACCTGCAGTTTGCGGATGATCTGAGGGAGAAGAGTCATGTCCTGCGGGTGTGGAAGGGGGACGAGCTGGTGGGGTTTTCGACCTTGCTGGCGTGTCGCTGTGAGATTGAGGATGAGGTGTTCAAC
>SLCJ01000286.1 GCA_007125835.1 Verrucomicrobiales bacterium
GCGGAGGATTCGAGGTTTTACCGGCATTCCGGGGTGGATTTTCTGGGCATTGCGCGTGCGGCGTATCTGAATTTCCGGGCCGGGGGAGTGACGCAGGGTGCGAGCACGATCACCCAGCAGTTGGCGCGTAATGCGTTCGATCTGCGTGAGGATTCGATGGATCGGAAGCTTGTGGAGGCGTTCCTCGCGAACCGCATTGAGCAGCAGTTCACCAAGCCGCAGATTCTGGAAATGTATTTGAACCGGATTTTCTTCGGTCCGGGGGCCTATGGAATCCGCTCGGCATCGCGTAGGTATTTTGGCAAGGAGCCGAGGGATCTGACCATTGAAGAGAGCGCGACGATTTGCGGATTGATCAAGAGTCCGGTCAGGCTGTCGCCGCTGCGCAACCCGGAGGCGTCGCTGCGTGCACGCAACCACGTGTTGAACAGGATGCGGATCGACGGGTTCATCACACCGGACCAGTATGCGGAGTTGATTGCCAAGCCGATAGTCACGCGGCCGGACCCCTTGGTTACGCGCTACCCGTATGCTTACGAGGAGATTCGGATGCGTCTGCTGGAGGTGCTTGATGAGGTGGAGGTCAAGCGTGGGGGATTCCATATATTTACGACGCTGGATGCCGGTTTGCAGAGATCGGCCGAGGAGGTGCTGCGGGAGCAGTTGGCGCGGGTCGAGGCATTTCCGCAGTATGAGGGGCAGACGCTGGAGGAGTATGAGAGGATTGTGGTGCAGGCGCGTGCGGAGGGCAGCCCGGTGCCGACGCCTACCTATCTGCAGGGGGCGGCGCTGGTGATCGACAACGAGACCGGCGGTGTGCTGGCGATGGTGGGTGGCCGGAATTACGCGCACAGTCAGTTCAACATTGCGATGCGCGCGCGTCGGGCTGCGGGAACGGGATTTCTGCCGTTTTTGCATGCCGCCGCGTATAGTCACGGGGCGCATCCCGGCACGCCGGTGCTGGACGAGCCGATCGACAACAACCGGGTGATGATTGGCGGGCTGGTGGGGATTTTGGGCGAGTGGGGGGCGGAGGATCCCTCGCACTTGCATGAGATGCGTGAGATACCGGCGCGTCAGGCCTTATCCGGGTCGAAGCTGGCGGCGTCGTTTCGCTTGGCTGAGTCGGTGGGAAGGCAGCGGGTGATTGAGTTGGCGCGGCGAGCTGGATTCCGGCTGTCGGAGGAGCAGGCGCGGCGGCCGGCGACGGTGCTGGGGCAGTTTGAGGCCACCTTGGCGGAATATTGCCTGGCTTACAGTGCGTTTCCTGGTGGCGGGGAGCGGCCGGAGCGTCTGCAGCTGATTCGTCGCGTGCTTGATCGCGACGGGCGCGAGATTTTCCGTGCTGGTTCTGAGACGCCGCGGGTGCGGGTGATGGACGGCATCGCCGCGCACCAGACATGGACGGGCCTTCGCGAAACGCTTGAGTCGGGCACTGCCGCAGAGGCGTGGGCGCAATTTGATTTGATCGCCGGTGACATAGGCGGGCAGACCTCGACTTCCTACGGGTTTACCGACAACTGGTTTGTGGGATCGTCGGACAAGGTGACTGTGGGCGTGTGGTGCGGGTTTATCCGGCCGCGGGCGATTTTTGAGGGTGCGTTTTCGCGGGAGACGGTGATGCCTGCCTGGGTTGGGATTATGAATGAGGTGGCGGTGGACTGGCCGCCGGCCCCCCTGCCGCCGCCCGAGGGCGCGGTGCGGGTGGCGATTTGTCGTGTTTCCGGCCTTCCGGCAACCGATTACTGTTATGACCGGGTGCCCATGAGCGATGGCGGAGTGCGCTTTGTGAGCACCGCACGGGAGGAGTATTTCCGTCCCGGCATGGAGCCGGAGGGCAGTTGTGGGGTGCATCGGCGGGACAGCGACTTGTTGGCGACGCTGATGCAGCGGCAGCGCAGTGTGGCGCCGACGGAGACCGAGGGGCCGACCCGGGCTCAGGCTGAGGCTGTGGTGCCACAGGCACCCCTGCTCATTGGTGTCGATCCGTATCAGTCGCTGCAGCCGGTGTTGGCGCGCCCGGAAGAGGAGCAGGTGCAGGCGGCATTACCGGTGATGCGCGCCCGCGCGGTTGGGGATTTGCCCGGCGAAGGAGAAAGGCTGCAGCTGCCGAGGCCGGGCCGGGTGCCGCTTTTGGAGGACTGATTGCGGAGCAGGCCGACGCGCGGAATGGCTCATTTTTTTGCCATGCGGGGATTATACCTTGAAAACAGGGTGAGTTTCCTGTAAACAGAACTGCTTGATGGAGAAGAAAAAAGTCGGCGGCTCCTCTGGGGCGGAAATGATTGTCTGTCACAAGTGCGGACGCGTGAACCTCCCGAGAGAGTCAGCGGTGAGGATGCCCGTGGTGCGCTGTGGAGGATGCGGCCAGTCGCTGAGCCGGGCTTCCGAAGGCAAGCAGATTGTGGGCTGCCCGAATTGCGAGGCCGCGCTGGAATTGGATCCGGATTGGCAGGGGGTTGAGATTGAGTGTCCGACATGTCTGGGAAAATTCGTGTTGGAGACGGAGGTGGAGGAAGTGCCGCTCCCGGCCCGGATTGAGCATGTCTCCCGCCCGCAGTCGACGCGTTTGCCCGGGTCGAAGCGCGGGCGTGGGAAGAAGCTGCCAGGCCGCCGCAAGAAGAGGAAAGTGCCGCTGATGCGCAGGCTGCCGTGGAGGTTTATTCTTGGAGGGGTGGCGGTGTTCGCGCTGGTGATCGGAGTGATCCTGGAGGTGGGACGAAGGGAGGGTGTGTGGTTAAGGTCCGCCCCGTCCCCGGCGGCGGCAGGTCGTGGGGGCACCGGCGCTGTGGAAAGGCCTGTGGAGGAGGTGAAGCAGGAGCGGTTCCAGAGGATTTTCCGTGAAGAGAGGGAGAAGCTTGGCGAGGTGTTGAATGGATTTGTCGAGGCGTATGATCCGGCTGAGTTTCGCGGTCTTGTGCGGTTTGAAAGCGATGTGAGGAGGAGGATGGAGCGTTTGGGGGAGTATCGGCGGCGCGGAGGTTTCGAGTTGAGGGGGTGGGATGTGGCTGATTGGAGGATGGAAGGCGGGGCGGATGGCAGGTTGATGCTGCTGCTTGAACTCAGCGGCACGCGGGACGGTGTAGAGACTCGGAGGAAAGTGGTGATCGAGCGCCCGGAGGCGGAGCGCTTTCTCGTGGATTGGGATTCGTATGTCCGCTACGGCGACATGGAGTGGGACGTTTTTGTATTGGAGGAGCCCGAGGAAGCGCAGCGTTTCCAGGTTTATATCAGGCGCTTTGATGGCGCGCACCCGGCCTTTCCGCTGGAAGATTATTATTGTTTTCAGGCGTTCTGGGACAATCCCGATGATGGCGTGGCGTTTTTCGTGCCGCGTGAATCGGAGGAATACGAGTTGCTGTTGGAGCATACGCTTCCCGGGAGGCTGGAGTGGCCGCTTCTGGATACGGCCAGTCCTCCCATGGGTGCCGGGGCGGCGACCCTGAATCTGCGGTTTGATCCGTCCCTGCGGGTGGAGGGTTACCGCAGGCCTGCGGTTTTTGAAGGTCTGGTGCATATTGGCTGGGTGGATCCGCGTCCGAGTGACGGGGTGGCGGTGGACGGGGCACCTGCCGGGTGGCGTGAGGTGGGCACGGAACTACAAGGTCCGGAGTAGAAGCTGGGCAGGTGAAGAGGGGCAGGTCGGCATCCCGTTCTTTCGCTAGTGTGGAATCCGCATTGCGTTTCTGTTCGGCGCGTGCGAGCGTTTTCTTTCCGGCGCCGGAACAGGTGCCGAAAGCTCCATGAAAAAACACCTTCCCTTAGTTTTCGCGC
The DNA here is from genome assembly GCA_007125835.1 of Verrucomicrobiales bacterium. Classification (GTDB taxonomy): domain Bacteria; phylum Verrucomicrobiota; class Verrucomicrobiia; order Verrucomicrobiales; family SLCJ01; genus SLCJ01. Next base: position 3,775 of record SLCJ01000286.1, read on the forward strand.
TTGCCTGCGCGGGCACCGCATCCGTCAATGCCATTGAAATGACCGACGAGGAGAGGATTTTCCTCTCGGCGGTGCGCCCGGTGATTCCTGCTGTCTCCGGGGTTGCTTGGGAAGTGCATGAATCGCGCGGGTTTGAGAGCGGCGACGGCACGGCCGACTGGCAGATCATCGAGGTGAGTGCGCCGATTGGGTTCACCACATTTGGCAGCCGTCGCGCGGCGGTGGCATTTGGTCTCGATTACAGTTTTGTGGATCTATCGACGAGCCAAGGCGGCGTGGACTTTGGAGCCGACCTCCATTCCCTGTTTCTGTCGGCCACCGGGGTGTATCGTCCTGAAGGGAGCAAGTGGTTTTACGGAGGCCAGATTGCACCGGGCCTACGCACTGATTTCGATTCGATTGGCAGTGATGACTTTGCGTTCCGTTCGTTTGTGGGAGCCGGGCGGCAGGTTTCCGACACCTTTGGGTGGGGGTATGGGGCCTATGTGTCAATGGATGCGGACGGGTATTTTTTCGCACCCGGCGTGGCCTTTGCCTGGGCTCCGAGCGAGAAATGGATGGTGGGTTTGATTCCGCCGCAGCTCGGTGTTTCCTACCAGCCGTCGGACGGCTGGTTGATTTCGCTGGCTGTTTTGCCCCGCAGCTATTCGGCAAACCTGGGCTCCGACAGCGGAATTGCGGATTACGCCTCGGTCAGCTATCTTCGCACGGCTTTGAGCGTGCGAAGAAAAATTAGCGAAAGACCAGGCATCTGGCTATCGGCAGC
>SLCJ01000190.1 GCA_007125835.1 Verrucomicrobiales bacterium
AAGCTCATGGACTGGGAATTGCCGCCGCGTGGCCAGGCCGTGCGCGTGATCTGCTGCGAAATGGCCCGCATCTCGGCGCATCTCCTGGGCATCGGCGCCTACGCCATGGATGTGGGAGCCATGACGGTCTTCCTCTACACCTTCACCGAGCGTGAGCGCATCTACAACCTGTGCGAGCTACTCACCGGCGCGCGATTTACCACGTCCTACACCCGCGTGGGCGGTCAGATCCGCGACCTGCCCGAGGGCTTCACCCGCCAGCTCACCGAATTCTGCGACGGCTTTCTCCCGCAGCTTGAAGAAATCGACCGCCTGCTCACGCGCAACCCGATCTTCCTTGGGCGCACGCGCGACATCGGCATTATTTCCCGCGAGGATGCCATCAGCTACGGCCTCACCGGCCCGAACTTTCGCGGCAGTGGCGTCGAGCATGACCTGCGCAAGGTCCATCCCTACCTCGGCTACGAGAACTACGAATTCGATGTGCCGGTGGGCACCGTCGGCGACTGCTTCGACCGCTACTTGGTGCGCATGGAGGAAATGCGCCAATCCGTGGCCATTCTCCGTCAAGTGCTAGCCAACCTGCCCGACGGCCCGGTGAACATCGGCGACGCCAAAAGCACGCTCCCGGATAAAGAAAAGGTGCTGATGTCAATGGAGGAGCTGATCCACCATTTCATCGTATCGACCCAGGGGATCGACGCGCCTCCCGGTGAAGTTTATTTCGGAGCGGAAAACCCAAAGGGCGAACTTGGCTTCTACATCCACTCCAAGGGCGGCGGCGTTCCCTACCGCCTCAAGATCCGCAGCCCCTCTTTCGTCAATCTGTCGATTCTTCACAAAGCGCTGCCGGGGCACATGCTCTCCGATGTCGTCGCCATCCTCGGCTCGCTCGACTTTGTCATGGGCGAGGCCGACCGCTGATCGCCACGCGGACCATTCTTCAACGCCTCCGCCAACCCAACCATTCTCCTATCCCTTCACTCCCTCCTTTTGCTTTCCATGCCTCCAAACCCCAAGCCTGCCACCCCGCTCGATCTGCCCGACGAACTCCGGCAAAAAATCGACGCGATCGTGTCCCGCTACCCGGAGAGTCCGCGCGCTGCGGTGCTGATGGTGCTGCACTCCCTGCAGGGGCGGTTCGGGTATATTTCCGAGGACGGCATCCGCTGGACCGCCGAGCGCCTCGGCCTCGAACCCGTCAAAGTGCTCGAAGTAGTCAGCTTCTACCCCGGCTTTCATCAGCACCCCGTCGGACGCCTCCACTTCCGCGTCTGCCGCACGCTCTCCTGTGCCATGGCTGGCAGCATCGAGTTGATGGAGAAACTCTGCGAACTCAAGGGCATCGACATCAAAGCCATGCACGGCCACCGCAACCCCGTGCTCGTCTCCGACGACGGAGAGGTCTCCGTCGAATATGCCGAGTGCCTCGCCGCCTGCGGGTTCGCCCCGGTGTGCATGGTCAATCACGACACCCACGAACACCTCACCGCCGACAAAGCCGCCGACCTGCTTGGGCAATACCGCGCCAAGAGCGGGGAAACATCCGCCGCCCACTGATCTACCTCTCTTTTTCACCCTCTCCCTCGAATCCAGATCCTGAACATGGACTCCATCCGCTACATCGCAGGCAAAGAGCCCCACCCGCGCGAACGCCGCATGATCTTTCGCAATGTCGACCGCGAAGGCTGGGACACCCGCTTCGCCACCTATGTGGCCGATGGCGGCTATCTGGAACTGCGCAAAGCCCTGGCGATGAAACCCGCCGAAGTGACCGCCGAGGTGCGCACCTCGGGCTTGCGCGGTCGCGGCGGCGCCGGATTCCCCACCGGAGTAAAGTGGACGTTCATCCCGCCGGATAACACCAAGCCCGTTTACCTGATCTGCAACGCCGACGAATCCGAGCCCGGAACATTCAAAGACCGCTACATCCTGCACCAGGATCCGCACCAACTCCTCGAAGGCATGGCCATCGCCGCCTATGCCGTCGGAGCCCGCAAAGCCTTCATCTACATCCGCGAGGAATTCCCCGATGCCGCCCGTATCCTCGAAGAGGCCATCGACGAAGCCGTGCGCGAAAACATCCTCGGTGAAAACATCCTCGGCACCGAATTCTCGCTCGAAATCATCGTCCACCGAGGGGCCGGCGCCTACATTTGCGGCGAGGAGACGGGCCTGATCGAATCACTCGAGGGCAAGCGCCCCTACCCCCGCATCAAGCCACCCTACTTCCCCGCCGCCCTCGGCCTGTGGATGTGCCCGACCATCGTCAACAACGTCGAGACACTCTGCCACGTCAAACACGTCATCGCCATGGGCGGCAGCGAATACGCCGCCGTCGGCACGCGCAACAACAGCGGCACCCGGATCCTCTGCGTCTCCGGCGATGTGGTCAAACCCGGCTATTACGAAATCGAAGTCGGCCGCATGACCCTCGGCGAGCTAATCGACGACGTGTGCGGCGGCATGCGCCCCGGCCGCGCGCTCAAGGCCGTCATACCCGGCGGCTCCTCCTCCAAAGTGCTGCGCGGCGACGAAACATTCACCATCCGCACACCCGACGGCGCCTCCTCGGGACTCGCCCTCCGCGACATCCCCCTTGATTTCGACACCCTCGCCGCCTGCGGATCGATGGCAGGTTCCGGCGGCGTGATCGTCATCGACGATTCGCGCTCCATCAGTTGGGTGCTGAATAATATCAACGCATTCTACGCCCATGAATCGTGCGGCCAGTGCACGCCGTGCCGCGAGGGCGCGCTGTGGATGCGCAAGATCACCGACCGCGTGGTCGAGGGCCGCGGCACGCCCACCGACATCGACACCCTGCTCTCCATCGCCGGGCAGATCGAAGGGCGCACCATCTGCGCCTTCGGCGAGGCCTGCGCCTGGCCCACCCAAAGCTTCATCCACAAATTCCGCGACGAACTCACCGGAGCCACCTCCGAAGACAATGCCGCCAAAGCCTCCAACCCCGAGGCCGTGGCACAGCGCCGCTACCTCGCCGAAGCCGCCGCCGCCGGAAGCGCTCGCTAATTTGCCTAATTTTTGCTTTCTACTTCCACTCACCACTCCCCTTTTCCCATGCCAGTCGAAGAAGCCCTCCTTCCGAAAGATCTCGCCGCTGCCGAAGGCATGGTGAATGTCCAGATCAACGGCGTCTGGCACCGCTTTCCCAAAGGCACACGCCTGATCGAGGCCATCGGCAAGTCTGGCGATGAGGTACCTCATTATTGTTACCACCCAAAACTTTCCTCACCTGGCAACTGCCGGATGTGCATGGTCGAAATTGGCATGCCGGCCCGCCTCGCCCCGGGAGCCGAGCCCACCTACGACGACGAGGGCTACCTGCCAATCCAGTGGATGCCCCGCCCCGCCATTTCCTGTGCCACCATGGTGTCGGAAAATCTCGGCGTACGCACCAAATCAACTTTGGTTGAAGAGGCGCGTCACGGCGTGATGGAATTTCTGCTCGCCAACCACCCGCTCGACTGCCCCATCTGCGACCAGGCCGGCGAATGTCGCCTTCAGGAATTTGCCGTCGGCCACGGACGTGGCGGCTCACGTTTCGTCGAGCAAAAAACGAAAAAGCCGAAAAATGTCGACATCGGCCCGCGCATTCGCCTCGACGACGAGCGCTGCATCATGTGCAGCCGCTGCATCCGCTTCATGGACGAAGTGGCCATGGACCCCGTGCTCGGTTTCTCCGAACGCGGCGGCTACACCACCCTCGGCGTCCACCCTGGGCGCAAACTCGATCACAACTACGGCCTCAACACCGTCGATATTTGTCCCGTTGGCGCGCTGACCTGCAACGACTTCCGCTTCCAGATGCGCGTGTGGTTCCTCAAGGAGACCCCCAGCATCGACACCAACTGCGGCACCGGTATCAACACCGTGATCTGGACCCGCAACGACCAGGTCTACCGCATCACCCCGCGCGAGAACAACGACGTCAATTCCTGCTGGATGCCGGACAGCCATCGCCTCAATTTCCACTACCTTCACGGCCAACACCGACTCACCTCAAGCCTCGTCCGCGATGGCGACCACCACCGCAGCGCACCCTCCCACAACGCCGCTGGCAAGGTCGCCTCGGCCTTGAAATCCGCTCCAAAGGGCACCGCCGCTCTCGTCGTTTCCTCGCGCCTGACCAACGAGGAAATGTTCCTCGCCAAGCGCCTCGCTGAAAAATGCGGGATTTCCGCCATCGCCACCGTGCCGCGTGAGGGCGAGGCCGATGACTATTTGGTTGCCGCCGACCGCAACCCCAACACCCAGGGATTTCTGCGCATTTTCGGCGACCAGGACCGCGCCGCCACCCTGCAATCGCTGCGCGACGACGTGCGCTCCGGAAAAATCCGCACGCTGCTCACCCTCCAGGAGGATCTCCTGGCCCCGGAGGCCGGATTCACCCAAGACGACCTCGAAAAGCTCGACTTCCTCGCCAGCCTCCACCTGCTCGACAATGGCACCGCCGCCGCCGCCGACGTCGTGCTTGCTGGTTCCGGGTTCCCGGAAAATCGCGGCTCGATGATCAATGTCACCGGCCGCCTCCAACGGCTCAATCGCGCCATCAACCCGCCCGGCGAGGCCCTCACCAATTGGGAGTGGCTTGCCACCCTGCTGCGCGAAACCGGCGCCGATGTGTTCGACGGCGAAGCTGCCGCATTCAAAGCCCTCGCCGCGAGCGACGAGCTGTGGCAGGACCTCACCCTCGCGCGCATCCCTGACAACGGCATCCAACTTTACGAAACCGGCATCAAAATCCCGCTCGTCGAGCGCGAACGTGAACGAATCGCCCGCGGCGAAATCAACGGCTGACTCCAAGCTCCATCCGAGCCACCCACGTCACCCTCCAATCCACTCCGTCCTCACACTCCCCCCTTTTCTTCATGGATCTGTTCACATTCCTCAGCTCTTCGGTGATGGTCCTGGTGGTCTTCACCATCGTCCTCACGCTGGTGCCGATTTCCGTGTATCTCGAGCGCCGCGTGTCGGCCGTCATCCAGGATCGCCTCGGTCCGAACCGCGTCGGCCTGCCGCTGACTTTGTTTGGGGCGAAGAAGGACTTCCACCTCTTTGGTTTGTTCCAACCCGCCGCCGACGGCATCAAACTTTTCCTCAAAGAGGATCACACCCCCGCCCACGTAAACAAATTCTACTTCATCCTCGCGCCGGCCCTGGTCATGGTGCCGGCGCTTCTCTCCGCCGCCGTGATCCCCTTCGGCAGCACCATGGACATGCCCTTTTTCGAGGGCAGGCAGGTGCAGCTCGCCGTCGCCAATGTCGATATCGGGCCGCTGCTGATTTTCGCTATCGCCTCCCTGACGGTCTACGGCATTGTCATCGCCGGCTGGGCGTCCAACTCCCGCTACCCCTTCCTCGGCGGCGTGCGCTCAAGCGCCCAAATGATTTCCTACGAGATCTGCCTCGGCCTTTCCATCATCCCCGTCCTGCTCTACTTCGGCGACCTTAACCTCGGACGCATCGCCGACCAACAAAGCCGCGACGGCTGGCTGCTGCTGCCCATCGCTTTCGGCGGCGACGGCCCGGTGGTCGACTGGCGCACGCTGCTGCTGCTTCCCACCCTGCTGATCGCCTTTATCATTTTCACTGTTTCTCTCTTTGCCGAAACCAACCGCGCCCCGTTCGACCTGCCCGAATGCGAAACCGAGCTGGTGTCCGGCTACCACACCGAATACAGCTCGATGAAGTTCGCCCTTTTCTTCATGGGCGAGTATGCCGCCATGGTCGTTGGCAGCGCGCTGATCGTCACCCTGTTTTTCGGCGGCTGGGCGCTGCCCTTCGGACTCGATAACTTGATCCGCGACCCCGCCACCGGTGCCTTCCCCTGGTGGGCCAGCCTCATGCACATGGGCGTATTCCTCACCAAGGTGATCGGCTTCATCGTTTTCTTCATCTGGGTCCGCTGGACCGTCCCCCGTTTCCGCTATGATCAGCTCATGAAGCTCGGCTGGGTCGTGTTCTTCGAACTCGCCCTCGCCAACATCCTCCTCGCCGCCATCCTCATCGCCATTTTCGGCTGAAGCACGCTCCCTGCGAAACACGGACCAAGCCCCCGAACGCCCAACCATGGCCTACATCAAAATCAAGCGCCCCCGACTCGGTCTTTTCGAGAAGCTCTACCTCCCGGCCCTCATCAAGGGCCTGCGGATCACCCTCGGCCACGCCATCTCCACACTGCGTGGCAAAAAAAGGGAAACGATGCAGTATCCCGAGGAAAAATGGGACGACAACATGCCCGAACATTACCGGGGCGCGCCCGCCCTCGTCACCGACGAGCAAGGACGCGAGCGCTGCGTCGCCTGCCAGCTCTGCGAATTCATCTGCCCGCCCCGCGCCATCACCATCCTGCCCGAGGAAATCCCCACCGAAGACAAATGGGCCAAGGTGGAGAAGCGCCCGCGCAAATTTGAAATCGATATGATTCGCTGCATTTACTGCGGCCTCTGTGAAGAGGTCTGCCCCGAGCAAGCCATCTTCCTGCGCAAAGATTACGCCATCACCGGCCTCACCCGCGAGGACATGGTTCACGACAAGGAAAAACTCTACGAAATCGGCGGCGTGCGCACCGGCCTCGTAAACAAATGGAACGAGCTGAAATAGCCACCGGCCCGCATCCTCGCAATCTCTCTCCATGGACAGCATTCTCTTCTATCTTTTCGCCCTGGTCATGATCGCCTTCGGATTCGGAGTCGTGATGAATCGCAACCCCGTGACCAGTGCCATGTGCCTGGTTGGCTGCTTTCTCGGCGTCGCCGCCCTGTTCATCATGCTCGACGCCTTCTTCATCGGCGTCGTCCAGATCGCGGTGTATGCCGGGGCGGTGATCGTGCTTTTCGTATTCATCCTCATGCTTCTCGACATCGCCGGCGAGAAACGTCGCGAATTCCCCATCCACGCCATCGCCATCGGCCTGATCGTGGCAGTGATCGTCGGTGGCCAAATCGCCATGGTCGCTGGCTCGCTGGATGATGTCGGCGGAAAATTCCCGCCCATCGACAAAGCCGCCGCCGTCGAAGCCCGGGTTGAAAGAGGCAACAACCCGGACAGCACCATCAACACCATCCTGACCGACCCCAAAAAGCCCTCCTATCCCGATGTGCACATCATTGGTGAGGCGCTCTTCACCCGCTACCCACTGCACTTGCAGATTGTCGCCGTCCTCCTCACCGTCGGGGCCGTGGGCGTTGTCGTGCTGTCCAAAAAACGCCTGGAATAGCCCCGCCCGCCGCCACACTAAACACTCGCTTTCTTTCCGCCAACCATGACTCTCGAACACTATCTCATCGCCGCAGGCATCCTGTTCTGCACCGGGCTTTTCGGCATGATCGTCCGCCGCAATATCCTGGTGATTTTCATGTGCCTGGAGCTGATCCTCGCCTCCGCAACTCTCACGCTGGTCGCCTTTTCCCGCTTCCGCCTTACCAGCGGGTTGCCTGACATCGACGCCCAGATGCTGGTGTTTTTCGTGATTACCGTGGCCGCCGCCGAAGTCGCCGTCGGCCTGGCGATCATCGTCTCGCTCTATCGTTCCACCCAATCCGTCCACATGGAGGATTTGCACACGCTCAAAGGCTGACACCGCCCCGCTTCCGCCGATCCTCCCCCCGCGCAACCCGACGCCCGCTACACCATGGTCCAACTTCCCTGGCTCCTCCTCCTGTTGCCCCTGGCCACCGCTGCCCTGATTCATTTCGCACTCGGTGGAAGCGGCCGCCTCGCCGCTTGGACCGGCACCGCCTCCGCCTTCGGCATGCTGGGCCTTTCGGTTTCCCTGCTCGTCGGCGCTACGGCCGAGGCCTCGCCCTTCGTCTGGCTCGAAACCGGCATGTTCCATCCGGATCTCGAACAGGCCATCACGCTGTCACTCAAAACCGACCGCCTCGCGCTGTCGATGATGTTGGTGGTGACCATCGTCGGCGCTTTGGTTCACCTGTTCTCGCTTACCTACATGGCGGAGGACAAGGCGCGCCCGCGCTACTATGCCGGGCTCTCGCTGTTCCTGTTTTCCATGACCGGTATCGTCCTCGCGGGCAATCTGTTCATGATGTTCATTTTCTGGGAGCTGGTCGGCCTCAGTTCCTACCTCCTGATCGGCCACTGGTTCACCAAAAAATCCGCGGCCGAAGCATCCAAGAAAGCCTTCCTCACCAACCGCATCGGCGATTTCGGCTTCCTCGTAGGCATCCTCCTGATCTGGGGGGCTTTCGGCACGGTAGATTTCAATGCCCTGGAACGACGCGTCGACCTCGGCAACCTGCCGCTCACCGGCGGTTTGCTTACCGCCGGCATCCTATGCCTGTTTGCGGGTGCGGTCGGCAAGTCGGCTCAGTTTCCGCTGCACGTCTGGCTGCCCGACGCCATGGAAGGTCCGACTCCCGTGTCGGCTCTCATCCACGCTGCCACCATGGTCGCCGCCGGGGTCTACATGCTGGTGCGCATTTCCTTCCTCATCGCCCTCGATCCCACCGCCGCGATGACCATCGCCTGGATCGGCGGCGGCACCGCCCTGCTCGCCGCACTCCTCGCCACCCAGCAGGACGACATCAAGCGCGTGCTCGCCTACTCCACACTCTCCCAGCTCGGCTACATGGTGATGGCTGTCGGCCTGCTCGCCTCCCAAGCCGCCTACTTCCATCTGTTCACCCACGCCTTTTTCAAGGCGCTGCTGTTCCTCGGTGCCGGCGCGGTGATCTACTGCTGCCACCACGAGCAGAACATCTGGAAAATGGGAGGGCTCGCCAAACGCATGCCGCTGACCTTCGCCACCTTCGCCATCGGCACCGCCTGCTTGATCGCCGTGCCTTACGTCACATCCGGATTCTATTCCAAAGAGGCCATTCTCGACTCCGCCTACGCCGCGTCACGCCCGCTTTTCTGGATCGCCGCTTTTGTCGCCCTGCTCACCGCCTTCTACATGACCCGCCTCGTGGTCGTCGCCTTCCTCGGCAAGGCACGTAGCCAGTATGCGCGCGACGCCGTCGAGGCGCCGACGCCCATGGCCTTTGCCCTCACCTGCCTCACCCTGCTCTCGATCGTTGGCGGTTTTCGTTTTTTCGCCGAGGCGATCCTGCCGCGCGGATTCTACCCGACATTCGACAGCCCGCACCACAATTTCGTCATGGCGGTGTCGATCATTTGTTTGTTGGCTGGCGTCGTCGCCTCCTTCCTGCTCTACCGCGGGCGTGAGAAAGACCCCCTGCACATTACCCCGCTGCGCCGCGGACTTTATATCGACGATCTCTACACAGGACTGATCCGGCTTTTCCAGGATGGTGCTGCGGCCGTCGCCGCCGCTTTTGACCGCCACATCCTCAATGGCTTCTTCCTCGGCGGCACGGCGGCCCTCACCCAAGCCGTCGGCTCTGTCTTCCGCCGCATGCAGCCCGGAAGCCTCCACTTCTACCTCGTCCTCGCCGCGCTCGGCATCATGCTTCTGATCTGGGCCACCTCCACCGTCTGATTCTCCCCCGCTTTCCCCTCTCGCAACCGGACCCAACCTTCCCTCCATGCCCATCGTTCTCATCCTTCTCGTGTTCCTGCCCCTGGCCGCTGCCGCCCTCATTGGCCTGCGCGCTCCGGCGCGCGCGACCTCCCTCGGCACTGCCATCGTCATGGTGTTCCTCGTCGCGGCTCTGAACCACTACTTCGACCGTGAGTCGCCGTCGATGCAGTTCGCCTCCAGCCTCACCGTGATGGAGAATCCAGGCATCGCCCTCGCTTTCGGGATCGACGGTATGTCGCTGGTAATGCTGCTGCTCTCGGTGCTGGTGCTTTTCGCCGCGCTGTGGATGATCGATCCCCTCGCCGACAACGCCCGCCTGCAATACGCCGGCTCGCTGCTGATCGCCGGGGGGGCCATCGGGGCCTTTGCCTCCACCGACCTGTTCTTCTTTTTCGCCTTCCACGAGCTGGCCCTGATCCCCACCTTCCTGCTCATCGGCATGTGCGGGCGCGGGTCCAATGCCCGCAGCGCCGCCTGGCGCATCACCCTCTACCTCGGCCTCGGCAGCCTGATCCTGCTCGTCGGGCTGCTCGCCCTGCACCACGCCCTCGGCCAGCCGGGCTTCTCGATCACCGAACTCCACGCAAGGGCCATGGCCGACCCCATCGCCCCCGAAACCCAGAGCTGGATCGCCCTGCTTCTGATCATCGGCTTCGGCTCGCTGGTTTCCCTCGTGCCGCTGCACTCCTGGGCCGCCCCGGCCTACGCCGCCGCACCCACGCCCGTCGCCATGCTGCACGCCGGCGTGCTTAAGAAATTCGGCCTCTACGGCCTGTTGCGTGTCGCCGTGCCCATGCTCCCCGAGGGGATGCGCGAATGGGCCGGCCTCCTGCTCGTCCTGCTTCTCCTCAACATCATCTATATGGGGCTTGTCACCATCGCTTGCAAGCGGCTGGATACGATGTTTGGCTGCTCCTCGGTGATGCACATGGGTTACCTTTTCCTCGCCGTCGCCGCGCTCTCCCTCACCGGCCCCGACAACACCCTCGCCTACCGCGGGGCCATCCTCCTGATGTTCGCCCACGGCGTATCCATCGCCCTGCTCTTCGCCCTCGCCGACCGCATCGAATCGCGCACCGGCACGCTGGAAATCGCACGCCTCTCCGGCCTCGGCCGCGCCATGCCCTCGCTCGGCTTCCTGTTCGGCATCGCCGCCTTCGCCTCGATCGGCCTGCCTGGACTCGCCAATTTCGCCGGCGAATTGCTTGTCTTCCTTTCCGGCTTCCACGGCTTCCGCCCGTCCGAGGGCCTTCAGCCCCTGCAATGGGCCACCATCCTCGCCGTGTGGGGAGTGGTGATCTCCGCCGTCTACATGCTGCGGGCCTACCGCACCGCCTTCATGGGCGATCCCGACGCCTCACGCCGCCACGACGTCCTCACCACCGAGGAGAAACTCCCGCTCGCCGCCCTCGCCGGCGCGCTGGTCGTCGTCGGCTTCTTTCCCAACCTGCTCCTGCAATACCTCCCTTTCTGATCGCCCCAGCGCCCCTTTCCACCCATGTCCCCGCACTATCTGGAAATCTTCGTCATCGGCCTCGCCCTGACCCTGCTCATGGCAGATGCCTTCTTCCCGGCACGCGAAAAGCGCGTCATCGCCTGGATCGGCGCATCTGGTCTGGCCATCGTGTTCGGCCTGTTGTTTGTCGTCGATCCCGCCGCCCTGCCGCCCGACACCATCGCTCCCTACTACTCGGCCGACCCACACGCCCTGTTTTTCAAAGGGCTCGCCCTGATCGCGACGATCTTCGTCCTCCTGCTTGGCTGTGATTTCATGCCCGTCCTCCGGCGCGGCATCAACGGTGCCGACAACGACCGCAAAGGCGGCGTCGCCGAGTCATTCATCCTCCCCCTCTTTGCCTGCGCCGGCATGATGTGGATGGCCTCCGCCACCGACCTGATCTTCCTCTTCCTTTCGCTCGAATTGGTCACCATCAGCTTCTACGTGCTGGTCGCCTCGATGCGCCGCCAAGTCGGATCGCTCGAAGCCGGAGTCAAATACCTTCTCCTCGGTGCCCTCTCCACCGGCATGCTCGTCTACGGCATCACCTGGGTGTTCGGAGCCACCGGCATGACGAAAATGAGCCAGCTCGCCGTCGCCGTCCCCGGCATGACCGACAACATCGCCGCCCTCACCTTCGGCTCGATGCTCGTGCTCGCCGCCCTCGCGTTCAAGGTCGGCCTGTTTCCCTTCCACTCCTGGATCCCCGATGTCTACCAAGGTGCCCCCACGCCGGTCACCGCCTTTCTCGCCGTCGCCTCCAAGGCCGCCGCCGTGCTGGTGCTCGCCCGCTTCCTCGACCCCTTCCTCAACAACCCCGAAATCGCCGCCAAACTGATCCCCGTCCTCGGTGTAATTTCCGGTGCAACCCTTTTGTTTGGGAACCTTGGGGCGCTCGGCCAATACAATTTCAAAAGGCTGATGGCCTACTCGTCCATCGCCCACGCCGGTTTTCTCCTGCTGGGCATTCTTGGGCGCGACTTCACCCTCGTATCATTCTACCTCGGCGCCTACGTCTGCATGACCCTCGCCGCCTTTTTCGCCATTTCCATCGTCCGCCGTTCCGTTGGCCGCGACGACCTTTCCGCCTTCAACGGCCTCGCCCGCAGGAACCCGGCACTCGCCTTCACCCTCGTCGTATCCGCCGCCTCACTCGCCGGGGTACCCCTCACCGCCGGATTCATCGGCAAATTCGGCGTGCTCATGGGTGCCGTGAATGCCGGATACTGGCCCCTGGTAGCCGTGGCCGTGCCCGCCGCCGCCGTCGGCTTTTACTACTACTTCAAAATCGTCCGCCACATGTTCTGGGAGAAACCAGACGACCTCGAACCTCTCCCCGTCGGACGCCTCAGCACCACCGCGCTTGCCCTCCTCACCGCCGGCACGCTCGTTCTCGGATTCTACCCGAGACTCCTCGAACGCGCCATTCAGGACGCGCCCATCGTGCCCATCCCTGCGGCCACGGCCAACACCGCCGACACACCGTGAGGCCACCCCGCCAGGGAACCTATCTCCACCCCGTGTCCGCCTCTGACAGCCCATCCACACCCGCACCCGCCCCGCCTCCCTGCATAGGCGTGTTCGACTCCGGCCTCGGCGGGCTCAGCGTGCTGCGCGAGATCCACGCTCGGCTGCCCCACATCCCCCTCCACTACATCGCCGACAGTGCCTGGTGCCCCTACGGCGGACGCGAACCCGAAGAGATCCGCCGCCGCGCTCACGCCCTGGCCACGCACCTCGTCGCCCGCCACGCGCACATGCTTGTGGTGGCCTGCAACACCGCCACCATGGCCGCCATTGATTCGCTCCGCACCGAGTTTACGCTGCCGATCATCGGCATGGAGCCTGCGGTCAAACCCGCCGCCGCGCACACCCGAAGCGGCGTCATCGGCGTGCTCGCCACTGGAGCCGCCCTGGCCGGGGAAAAATTCCACCAACTCGTCACCCGGCACGCCGCCTCGGTAAAAGTCGTCACCCGCCCCTGCCCGGGATTGGTCGAACGCGTCGAATCCGGCGACCTCGGAAGCCCCGACCTCCTCGCCGACCTCGAAAGCCACACCCGCCACCTGCTCTGCGCCGGTGCAGACGTGATCGTCCTCGGATGCACCCACTACCCCTTTCTCCGACCCGCCCTCTCCCGCATCCTGCCCGCCGACATCACCATCATCGACACCGGCTCCGCCGTTGCCCGGCAAGTCGAAAACCGCCTCTCCGAAGCTCCCGCCCTGATAGCCACCCAGGCTCCCCCCGCTGCCGACTCCCCGCCCATCGATTTGCACATCGAAACCACCGGCGACCCGCCACACATCCAAACCCTCGCCCCCAAACTCTGGCCCGCGACCGCCGCCGCCAAATTCTCCGGCCTCTGATCTTTCCTGCCGGGATGTCTGCGTCCACCACTATAGATCCCCCCACCGCGCCCCGCTTCCTCACATCAACAATCAAAAATCCACAAGGCCCGGTTTCCTGTCAAATCAGGGTGCCCGAACTTCGTCGAGAATCTCCACCATCGCCTCGGCCCAAAGGTCGTAGCCCCGCGCATTGGGATGCATGGCACCGATCAGTAGCACCACCGTGTCCGGCCGCAAGTCCTCGGGCCACTCGCCATGGCGAAGCCGCCACACCACATGCTCGCTGCGGCCGCCGGAATACCCGAGATTCAGAGCCCCCACCAGAGCGAAATGCAATCCAAAGCTTGCGGGAGCTGATCGGCGGGACGAATCACTCACCCATCGCCCGCCGCAGCTCGGCTTCCTTCTCCGCAGACCAATACCCGCAATCCAGCTCAATGAAAACCGAGGTGTAAGGCAGTGTGAGGTCCGTCTTGAGAATCAACACATTAAACAAACCCGCCGACTCATCCAGCTTGTGTATGATATCCATGTGGGGAAGCGTCACCACCGCAGCCCCGCCAAGGGCGGCGCCAAGAGCATCCCGCAACTCGGTGATCCCGGGGGCCGCCTCTTCGGTGACAAAAGCAAGCTCCTTGTCAAGATGGATCACTGCCTGGACATGCTCCGCCGCCTCAACGGCCTCGAGCACCGCGCCCAGCACCTCCAGATGGCCGGCCCCCGTGGCTAGCGTTGTAATGCCCGGAGCGCTTTGCAGCGGATACGCCGAATCGGCCACAACGATGAAATTGCGATGCCCCATTCGCGGCAACTCGGTGGCAAGCGTTTCGCGCCAGCCATCCGCAGCCTGCGCGGCACAAATGGTGGTGAAAAAAAGGACCGCCGATGCCGCGCACCGGACCAGCAATGATTTGCTCAGTTTCATTAGTATTATTAGGGTTAGACTACGATTGGGAAGGGTTGCGCCCTGCGCGAAATCCGCGCCGGAGCCACTGAGCGTCCGGCATGACGCCGCATCGGAATCATTTTCTCCGCATCAAACGACCGCCCCGCAGCTGCCACCTTAATCACCATCGCGGTGACAGCCCGGCGCACTGCCTGAGGCGAGGCCGTGTAACGGGTGAGCGGCGGATGGATTGAAGCGAGCAGCGGGTCGCCAAGCAGGTGGATGATCGAAACATCCTCCGGCACACGCAGCCCACGATGCCCCAGCCAGGTAATCAACGGCAACAAATTGAGAATCCCAAGTGTGATAAAAGCAGTCGGGGGCTCCGGCTCCGCAAACAACCGCTCGTAAAGGGCCACCGCATTCGGCGCCTCCCCCCGCCAGCACGGAGCGCACTGGGCCAACGCCCACTCCAACCCATGCCGCCTCAACTCACGATGAAAGACCTCCGCCATCTGGACGCCATACTGATCGCGAACCGGATAGACGATGCGGCGGTGCCCGCAGGCAAGCAACTCGGCAGCCGCGAGGACCACGGCTTCGTTGCCCTCGGAACCAACACGCGGAAGCCGATGATTGTATGTGCCCCCTAAACAAACACATGGCATCCCGTGCCGCTCCAGCCAGGATTCAATGCCAGGGGTTGGATCCACCAGCAGGAAACACGACGTATCCGCCTTGAAAACCGGAAGCATTCTGCGCCAGGGTTTTTCCGTGTTCCAGAGCGAGCGGTGTGCCTCGACTTCCACGGGATGCCCTGCCGCGCGCAAACGTCGACTGATGTCTGTTATTGAATCCTGATAGGAGGCAGGCAGCTCGCCAGCTGGTTTCGGAAGGATGATCCGGACTGGACCACCTCCAGACTTTTCGGCCCGGGTTCCACCGCCTAAGACCACCCGACACTTCCCCGGACAACCGGGGCCGATCAGCCCTGACTCCTCCAGATGTCGCAAAGCCGTGCGCACCGTCGGACGAGAAACATTGAATGTGGACGCCAACTCAATCTCGCCAGGCAGCACAGAACGCCAGTGACCGGTCCGGATCCGCTCCTCAATGGCCTCCGCAAGTTGCGTCGACACCAAGCGAAACCGAGAACCGGAAACCCGGTTGTGAACTTTTCCAGACTGTTGAGATGCTGCCAAAATTAACTTAGGGATATTTCAAGGATATCGCCCGCACCAAGATGGAGCGGCGGATCAAAATCAACAGCGGCCATGCCGGCATCAACTGCCGGCGCGGCGGACACTTCCTG
>SLCJ01000067.1 GCA_007125835.1 Verrucomicrobiales bacterium
CATCCGTGGTTCAACGCGCTCGATCACCAATCCACCGAAACCTGAAACCTGAAAACTCACACATCTTAATTCTCGTGATTCTCAATCGGCAGGCCCATTTTGCGGGCGCGTTGGCGCCAGAGGCGGCGGGCGAGTTTTTGGAGGTCGGCGGCGCGGTCGGCTTCGTCGACGATTTCGAGGCCGAGCAGAGTTTCGACCACGTCTTCGAGGGTGACGACGCCTTCGACATTGCCGAATTCATCGACGACGAGCATGAGGTGTTGTTTTTCCTCCAGCAGGGTTTGGAAGAGGCGGGCGATGTTGGATTTGGCCGGGATGGCCTTGATGGGGCGCTGTAGGTCGCTGAGCGGGCGGTCGTTTTCGCCGCGCACTCTGGCTTGCAGCACATCGCCTTTGAGCACGAATCCGGTGATGTCGTCGGTATCGCGCCCGAAGAGCGGAATGCGGGTGAAGGGTGTGTCCATGCCATCGGCGATGAATTCGGCCACGGTCATCGCGGCGGGGCGGAAATAGACGACGGTTCGCGGCGTCATGATGTCGCTCACGCGTCCGGTGCGCAGGCGCAGCAGGTTGGCGACGATGTGGCTTTCGCGCGGGTCGAGCGTGCCCTGGCGCTCGCCGAGGAGGGTCATGGCGAGAATTTCGTCGCGGCTGACGCCATCATCCCTTTTGTCGCCGCCGAAGCGCCGGGTGATGCCGCAGGCCATGGCTACGAAAGGCAGGGACAAACGGGTGAAAAAGGTCAGCGCCAGGGCGACCGGCGAGGCGAGCGTGCGCCAGTAGCGGGCACCGAGGGTTTTGGGGATGATTTCGGAGAATACGAGGATGGCGGCGGCGAGGGCCAGCGCGAAGACCACGGCGTGTCCGGCTCCGTAGAGGCGGGCGAACTGGGCACCTGCTCCAGTGGCTCCCAGCGTGTTGGCGATGGTATTCCAAGTGAGGATCGTGGCCAGCGGGCGTTCGATGCGCCCCTTGAGCGCCGCCAGGCGCAAGCCCTTGCGCGGGTGCGAAACCTTGACCGTCTCGATGTGCGCCGGGGTGACGCTGAGCAAGGTGGCCTCGGCCAGCGAGCAGAAGAACGAGACGACGAGAGCCAGTGCGATGTAGAAAAGGAGAAGTTCCATGGCGCGCGCTCAGTGGGCGATGCGGGGCACGGCATCGAGGAGACGCTGTGTGTATTCATCGCACGGGTGGTGGAACACCTCGCCGGCGGGGCCGTTCTCGACGATGCGCCCGCGGTACATCACCGAGATGCGGTCCGCAAGGTAGTGCACGACCGACAAGTCGTGGGAGATAAAGAGCATGGTCAGGCCGAGGTCGCGTTGCAGTCCGGCGAGGAGATTGAGGATTTGCGATTGGATGGAGACGTCGAGCGCACTCACGGGCTCGTCGGCGATGATTAGCTTCGGCTCGGGGGCCAGGGCGCGGGCGATGGCGATGCGCTGGCGCTGTCCGCCAGAAAACTCATGCGGGTATTTGTGCATCAGCCGCGCCGCCAGACCGACGCGCTCCATCAGCTCCGAAACCGAACGCGCCATCGAGTCGCCCCGCATGCGTGGGTGGCGCTGCCGCAGGGCTTCGGCCAGCGTGGAAAACACCGTCATTCTCGGGTTGAGCGAGGCATAGGGATCTTGGAACACCATCTGAAAATCCAGGCGATGCCGACGCACCTCGCGCGCGGGAAGAGCGGTGAGATTCTCTCCCTGGAGGAGGATTTCTCCCGATGTAGGAGGCAGCAATTGCATGACCATGCGGGAGAGTGTCGATTTTCCGCAGCCCGATTCGCCCACCAGGCCGAGGATCGACCCCTTGGGGATATCGAGATCCACTCCGTCCACGGCGCGGAACGTGTCGCCGTGCGGGTTTTTGAACTCGCGGACCAGGGCCCGCGTCTCCAGCATGATCTCGGATTGGCTCATGGGGTGGCGGGTTCGGTGTTGGCGGCGGTGGCGAGGCATCCTTGGCAGTCCTGCACCCAGTGTCCGGGTTCGATTTCCACCAGCGGCGGGCGGACGTCGGTCAGGCATTGTTCCGGGCGGCCCAGGGTGTTGCGTGGGCGGAAGGCGCAGCCGGTGATGGGGATGGTTGGATCGGGGGGCAGGCCCGGGATGGTGTGCAGCAGCTGTCCCTTGGCGGCGAGGGCGGGGATGGAATGGCGAAGCGCGCGAGTGTAGGCATGGCGCGGGTTGGCGAACAGCCGGGACGTTTCCGCACGCTCGACGATCCGCCCGGCATACATCACGTTCACCTCATCACACATTTCGCTGACCACGCCTAGGTCGTGGGTAATGAAAACCACTGCCGTGCCGGTTTCGCGTTGCAGCGTGCGGATCAGTTCGAGCACCTGTTTCTGGACGGTGACGTCGAGGGCGGTGGTCGGTTCGTCGGCGATCAGCAGGCTGGGGCGCGTGATCAAAGCCATGGCGATCATCACGCGCTGGCGCATGCCGCCGGAAAATTCATGCGGGTAGGATTGGATGCGTTTCTCCGCATCGGCGATACCTACTTTCTCCAGCGCTTCGATGGCGCGGTGCAGGGCGGCCCGTCCGCGCATGCCCTCGTGGATTTCAAGCGGCTCGGTGAGCTGCCGCCCGATCCGTAGGTAGGGATTGAGCGAGCTCATCGGGTCCTGGAAAATCATTCCGATGCGCTTGCCGCGGATTGGGCGCAGTCCGCGCTCGCCCAGGGAAAGCAGGTCGGAGGCTCCCTCGAAGATGGCACTGCCGCCGGCAATGCGGCCCGGAGGCATCGGGATTAAACCCATCAGCGCATAACACGAGACTGATTTCCCCGACCCCGATTCGCCGACGATCCCCACCGTCTGCCCCGCCTCGACCCGCAGAGAAACGCCGTCCACCGCACGCACCACACCGTGCCGGGTGTGGAAATGAACCTGAAGGTCTTTGACGTCGAGAACGCTCATGGCGGGGGCAAACGGTGAGGATACGGGAACCGGGCGGCAATGCAAGCACAGGCTGGCGAAGCAGGCGAAATGAGGGGGCGAAGGAGACGGGCGAAGGAGACGGGCGAAGAGGGGAGGGAGGACGGCATGGGCCGGATGAGCGGCATGGGCGGCGACGAGAACGGCGGGGAAGGCGGGGAAGGCGGGTCTCCTTTGGTGCAATTCCGGCTTTTCCCCGGTCGTGCGGTGGTGCAAAGTCCGGGCATGCCATTCTATGAATTTTACTGTCCGCAGAGCCATCGGATCTACACGTTTTTCGCACGCAGTATCTCGATGGCCGACCGCATCCCGCGCTGCCCCGACAACCCGGAACACACCCTCGAAAAGCGGCCGTCGCGTTTCGCCGTCGGCACCTCGCGTGAGGATGACGATGGCCAGGATGATTTCGCCAACGACGACCCCGAAATGGACCGCATGATGGCCGGACTCGAGCGCGAACTGGAGACGCTGGACCCGGATTCGCCCGATCCCCGACAGCTTGGCGGCCTACTCCGCCGCATGGGGCAAGCGGTGGGCATGCCTGGCGGCGCGGCCATGGAGGAAATGATCGGCCGCCTCGAAGCCGGCGAGGATCCGGAGCGCCTCGAAGAGGAATACGGCCCGATGCTCGACGAAGCCGACGGTCCCGGCAATTTCCCGGAAAGCGACGCCTCCGGACTGGCGCGGCGGCTGCTGCGCGGTGTGCGCCGTCGCCCGGTGCGCGACCCACGGGTTTTTGAAATGGCGGATTGGCTGTGAATTCACTTGCCATCCGCCGCCGCCCGCTTACCTTTCGTCCCGCCTTTCGACAGGCCCCAAGGAGAGTTGGCTGAGTGGTCGAAAGCACTTCCTTGCTAAGGAAGCGTACCGGAAACGGTACCGTGGGTTCGAATCCCACACTCTCCGCCACTTTTGGCTTACCAACGTCGGGCCATGTAACAGTAGTCTGTCTTGTTCCAAAATCAGTGGGATTCGAACCCACGCCTTGGACAAGGTTCGAGCCGGAGGGAAAGAGCGTAGCGAATTCCCGGAGACCGGCGAAGCCAATCCCACACTCTCCGCCACTTTTAGCTTACCAACGTCGGGCCATGTAACAGAAGATCGTCGTGATCCCAAGAGGCTTACGCAAAGAGATGAGGGGAAGGAATTTTTCGGACCGCGGATCTTCAGTCCGCTTGGGTGGTGGTCCACGGGGGTCGAGCAGCTGCTTCTAGACGGGTGAGCAGGGACGCATTCTGGCATCCCTTTCGGGATGCGGTTGTGCGGCCGGGAGGTCCGGGGGTATCGCTGTGCTCAACCCCCGGCTACGGTCTGGCATCCCTTCGGGATGGGGAGTTTGGCCGGTTTGCATCTCTTCGGGAGGTGTCCGCCAACCGAGGCTGGACCGAAGCCTGCCTGATTTCCAACCCGAAGGGATGACAGAACGTAGCCGGAGGTCGCAGACCTCCGGAACCAGGTGGGCTGGAACGACACTCTGAAGGGGTGTCGGAGGCAGACAAGGCTGACACGGGCTAGGGCAATTAAAAATGGGAATTAAAAATGGGCAGGCATGGATTGGGACCCTCTAA
>SLCJ01000388.1 GCA_007125835.1 Verrucomicrobiales bacterium
CGATCACGCCGGTTGAGCTGGAGGCGCTGCCCCTCGACGCGATCCTCGAGCCGCTGCCCGAGCCGCCACCGCCACCCCCGGAAACACCCCCTCCCGAGCGCCCGCGCCCCACGCCCCCTGAACCCCAGCCACCATCCGCCGCACCGGCCATTTTCACCGAGGCGGGCACCGGGCGTTTCCCGCTGCCTCCCTACCCCGACGAGGCCCGGCGCCGCGGCTGGGAAGGGAGGGTGATGCTTCGTGTCGCCATTGACGAGAACGGCCGGGCCGGCGTGCCCTCCATCGAGGAAAGCAGCGGCTACGCCCTGCTCGACCGCACCGCCGCCGACTGGATCCGCCGCCGCTGGCGGTGGGATGCCGGCAGCCCGCGCCAATACCGCATCCCCATTGTTTTCGAACTCCGCTGATTTCCATGAACACACCCCTTGCTAACATCATCATCCGTCTGTTTCAGGATGGCGGGCCCGTCATGTGGCCCATCGCCCTGGTCCTCGTCATTGCCGTTTGCGTCGTCTTCGAGCGCGTCTTCTGGTGGCTGCGCGCCACCGCCTCCCGCAAGCCCGCCGACGTGGAGAAATGCTTCGCCGCCATCGAAGCGGGCGACCTCGAAGCCGCGGAAAAAATCGCCTCCGGCAAAAGCGATCCCATCCTGCGCATGGTCCACGAAGGCCTCTCGCACCGCGACGCCGCCTTCCACGGAGCCCTGCAGTCCGCCGCCAGCCGCGAACTTCGATCCGGAGCACGCTTCCTCACCGCACTCGACACCATCGTCACCATCGCCCCGCTGCTCGGCCTGTTGGGCACCGTCACGGGAATCATGGCCAGCTTCATGGCCATGGGCGGCGTGGAATTGGAAATCGAGAAAGTTACCGGCGGGATCAGCGAGGCCTTGATTACCACTGCCTTCGGTCTTGCCATCGCCATTGTCACCCTCGTGCCCTACAACTGGTGCAATTCAAAGCTCACCCGCCTGCAACAGGATCTCGAATTCGCAGCCAACAGCCTTGAAGTGATGCTCGCCGCGAGAGGCTGGCGCGTCGGCAGCGTGCCGGCCGCCGTCGCCACCGGCGAACCGATCGCCCCTTCCCACCGCGCATGAAAATCCCCAGCCCCATCTCCACGCGGAAGGCCCGGCTCGAGATCGTGCCGATGATCGACATCATGTTCTTTCTGCTCGCCGCCTTCGTCCTGGTCAGCCTCACCATGGTCAAGCAGTTGACGATTTCCGTCGATCTCCCTGCCGCCATCGAAGCCGCCATGGACCACACGCCCGACCCCTTCTCCATTGGTGTCGACAGCGAGGGAAACGTATTTGTCGGCACCGAACGCGTCGACCTACCGGAACTCCGCCAACGCCTCGAATCCCGCCTCCAACGCGACCCCAACACCGCCGTCACCATCAGCGGCGACACCACCACCACCCACGGCGCCATGGTTTCCGTGCTCGAATTCGTCCGCGCCTGCGGCGTCCACCGCGTCGCCTTCGCCGTGCGCACGCGCAGCAACGAGGGTGCGGGCGCGACGCCGCCTGCCAACGACTGAAGCCCGCCGGGTTGTTTACCCTGATCTCCGCTCACAATGCCATCAAACAAATCCAGCACACTTTCTTCTCCGTGGCTCCTGCCAGGCCTTTCCTGCCTGCTCACCCTCGTCCTTGCCACCATCTGCATCATCCAGTGGCAGCGCGAAGCCGCCATCTCGCAACTCTGGGTCGAAGCGTCGGAACGCGCAGACTCCGCCGAGGCAAAAGCCGCCGAACACGAGCGCCGTATCGAAACCCTCACCTCGCAGAACCTGCGCCACACCGGACGCATCGAGGAACTAAACAAAACGCTGGCCGAAACCCGCGACGAACTCGACAAACTCCGCCACGCCGCCGCCGAACGCGACACCTATGCCGCCGCTCTCGAACAGGCCAACGAAGTCATCGAACGCGCCAACGAACAAATCCAGCAAGCCAACGAACGCATTCAGGAGCAGAACGAGAGCGTCGGCAGGATGAACGAGACCATGCGCCAACTCGATGAGGAACGCACCCGCCTCGTCGAGCTACTCAACGAGCGCACCGCCGCCTACAACGAACTGATCGAGCGAACCCGGCCCGGAAACTGATACAACAAAACCATTGTGAGCTCGGCGCAGCAGCGGAAATCGAAATGGATCTGATATATGCGCATCGCTCTTGGGAACGCTGGGGGCACTTGGTTTTCGATTTTTACACGGAGCGGGAGTCTTTGAGGCCGAGGTTGGCGTAGATTTCGCGTGTCGCGTTGGAGCGGTTGAGGGTATAGAAATGGAGGCCATCCACTCCCTCGGCCAGAAGGTCGGCGCATTGGGCGGTGGCGTAGTGGATGCCGACGCGGGCCACCGCATCGGCATCGCCGTTGGCGCGCTCCACTGCCTTGAGCAATTTCGCCGGGAAACGGGCACCTGCCGCGAGTTCGGCCATGCGCTGCATGCCGACGATGGAGGAAACCGGCATGATGCCGGCGATAATCGGCACATCGATGCCAGCGAGTCGGCAGCGGTCGCGAAAATCGAAAAAGTCGTGGTTGTCGAAAAACAGCTGGGTGCAAATGTAGTCTGCTCCCGCGTCCACTTTCGCCTTCAGGTAATCCATTTCCAACAGGCGGTTTGGTGTCGCCGGGTGCCCTTCCGGGAATCCCGCCACACCAATCCCGAAGCCCTTTGGGTCCCCGTGGGCACCCCGCTCGTTGAAGCGGCGGATGTAACCCACCAGGTCCGCCGCATGCTGGAACGCGTCGCGATCGCGTTGATAGCCTTCCGCCCCCTGTGGCGGATCCCCGCCCAGAGCGAGGATGTTTGACACGCCCTCCCCGGCATAACGTTCCAGGATTTCCTCGATGTCGGCCTCTGAGTGGCACACGCAGGTCAGATGCGGCACCGGATCGAGATCCGTCTCCCTCTTCAACCGCAGCACCAGGTCATGAGTCAGGTCTCGCGTCGTTCCGCCGGCTCCGTAGGTCACGCTCACGAAATCCGGGCGGAACGCCTCCAGCTCGCGGATTGTCCGGTACAATGTCTCAGCCATCGCCTCCGTCTTGGGAGGGAAAAACTCGAATGAAAAAGTAGGTCTTCTTGAGGCGAAAATATCACGGCAATGCATCGGCCGTACCTACAACCACCCACCCCTTCCTTCAACCCCGAATCCCTGGAAACTCAGACATCATGATCTACCCACGGAAAAAAGGCATAGAGCAGGGCGGAGCGGAAACAGAATGACACGAGATCAACTGCCTCCGAAAATGCGCCGCAGCAAGCCGGGTCGCCGCTCCGGCTCTGGCTCGGGTGGGGGCTCGAACACCGGGCGCGCCGGGCGCACCTCGATCTCGTCCAGCACACCGCGCACCGCCTCGTCTTCATCATCGCTCCAAACCCGGTCGCGTCCTGCCTCCGCCTCGCGCTCGGCGCGCTCGCGGGCGGCGGATTCCGCAAGCTGTAGCGCCTCGGCGATGGCCTCAGAGCGGGCTTCCGCCAGAAGGCTTTCCTCCGCCTCGCGCTCGGCCTCGAGCAAGGGGCCGAAGAACTCGCTGGCCATGGGAGCGGCGCTCCGTCCGCCGCCCACATTTTCGCCCGGCTGCCCTTCGTAGAGGATGGCAAAGGCGTAGCGCGGGCGGTCCATGGGAACGATGCCGCAGAACCAGGCAACATTCTGGCGCCGTGCGACGATCCATTGGCCGGTGCCGGTCTTGCCGCCGAGGCGGCTGCCAGAGATTGCCGCGCTGCGCGCGGTGCCGCCGCCGCTGTTGACCACTGCGTCCAGTGTTTCGTGCAGGGTGTCGATATGGGAGAGAGTGAAGCCGGTTGGCTCGCCCGGTTGGTTGTTTTCCCGCCGCACCACCGCCAGTCCGTTGTCCTGGACCTGCCGCACCAGCGAGACTGTCGGCAGCTCCGTGCCCTTTCCGTAGGCGGCCATCGCACGCGCCATCTGCAGCGGCGTTGCCAGCAGCGGCCCTTGGCCGATGGCAAGGTTGGCGAGCGACCCGCCGACGATGCGGTCGCGTCCCATCACCCGCCGCGCCCAGGCCTCGTCCGGCACAAAGCCCGCGTTTTCGTTCTGCAGGGGGATGCCGGTGAGACGTCCGAATCCGGATTTGTAGGCCACATCGAGAATGGGGTCGGCGCCGGTGCGCAGCGCGACTTGGTAGAACCATGTGTTGGTCGAGCGCGCCATCGCCCGCACCACGTTGATCTGGCCTTCGTGGTCGCGGTTCCAGTTGTTGAACACACGGTTGCCCACTGCGTATGAGGGCGGGCCCGAGACCAGCGTGTTGGCGGTAATGGTGCCACTTTCCAAGGCCGCCAGCGCCACCGGCACCTTGAATACCGAAGCCGGCGGATAGGCCGCCTGGAAGGCGCGTGCCAGCAGCGGCTTGTCCGGATCTTCGCGCAGGCGCTCCCAATCCTCGCTGCGGATGCTGGGCACCCAGAGATTCGGGTCGAACGACGGCCACGAGGCCAGCACCAGAATGTCCCCGGACTCGATGTCGATCACGACGATGGCCCCGCGCCGGGCGCGCCGCGACAGAATCCCTTCGGCGCGCTCCTGCATCGAGGCATCGAGGGTGAGTACGACGCTGTGGCCGGCCACGGCCGGCTGTTCGATCTGTTCGGCGATCTTTTCTCCTTCGGCAGTGAAGAGCTGGCTCAGCCAACCCTCGGTCCCCCGCAAGCTCTCATCGTAGGCAAGTTCGATCCCCGAGCGCCCTTCGATATTCTCCCACAGGGGATCGCCGATTTCGATCGGTCCTGTGGGCATCCACCCCACCCGGCCCACATTTCCAAGTACATGCGCTGCGGTTTGCCCCATGGGGTAAAAACGCTGATAGGAAGCAAAGAGAAACACGCCGCCGCTGTCCAGCGCCTCCGCCGCCACACCGAGGCGCGCCAGTTGCTCATCCTCCATCACCGGCGTGAAGGGCAACGGCAGCCAGCGCCGATTTTCGTAATGCCGCAGCACCACCTCGTCATCCAGGTCGTGTTCGGTGTCCAGAAGATCGTTCACAATCGCGAACCGCCGCCGCGCGTATGCCAGGATCTCCGCATCGGACGCATTGCGCATGAAGGGAAAATTGATCGCCGCGCGGTATACAACGCGGGTCTGCGCCATCGGGCGGCCGTGGCGGTCGGTGATCAACCCGCGGGGCGGAGGCAGGCGCATGCGCAGCGCGCGGGCCTCGGTATTCGTCCGCAGCGAAGCCTCGAGAAACCGCAGGGGCTCGCGCTCGTTTCCGGGAGCCAGGAAGGCACTGCCTTGCGCGGCGAGGGGGGCATCGGCGTCCGTGCCGCCCGGTGCCAGGGCGGAGGCGGGATCCTCCGTCGCCCAGGCCAGCGTGAGTGAGCACAAAAGGGTGCACAAGGCCACCGCAGGCTTGCGTATGTGGAAAAAATCGATCATGTGTCGCTGCTTTGGGGGTCAGGCACCTCGGGCACTAGCTCGCGCGGGCCGAGGTGCCGCGGCTGGCTGTCGAGGACGTAAAGATCAAGCAGAAACTGGACCCGGGCAAGTCGTTCCCGCACCCAGTTCCGCCACCACGCCACCCCCCTTTCCGGCCCCCGCGCATTGAACCCCTCGGCCGCAATTCCGAAATGGCGGGCGAGACACACGGCACGCTCGTTGTGAAAGCGCTGGCTGATCACCACGATCCGCTCCTGGCCGAACACCTCGCGTGCCCGAATCACCGAGTCCAGCGTGCGTAGTCCGGCGAAATCGTAGACAATGCGGTCGGCCGGCACGCCCCGGGCCACCAGCGCACGCCTCATTTCCCGCGGCTCGTTGTAGCTCTCGTGGCGGTTGTCGCCGGAAACGATCAGAAACGTCACCCGTCCGGCGTGAAACAGTTCGGCTGCCGCCTCCATCCGTCCCTCGAAATACAAATTGCGGCGCCCCTCCCCGGCCCACGGCGATGTGCCCAGAACCAGCCCCGCCCGCCCCGCTTCGATCTCCTCGATGTCGTCGTGAACCAAGCCCTTGGAAAACATTCGCACATACACATCAGCTCCGGCCACAACCAGCACCGCCAGCATCACCATCACGAGCGACAGCGCCATCAAGCGTTTCAAAACCACTTTCCACACCGAAGGCTTTTTGGGCTCCACATAGGCAACCTCGAATCCCCCCAAGACCATGGGAGGACGCTTCTTTTGCGAATGGGAATCCCGCTTGATCATGGTGTGCGGAGCGGGGTCTGGCGGTGGCGGCGGAACCTCACCGGACCGAGCCCGCCCGGGGAAGAGAAATATCGGACTCGGAAAGCTCGAGGCCGGGGAAATCCGGATTGCCGATGATGCCGTCTTCCTGCAGCAGGTCCAGCTCGGGCTTGAAATCCGCTGCATGATAGGAACTGCGGACCAGAGGACCCGAGGCCACATGGCGGAATCCCTTTGCCTCCGCCACCTCGCGCCAGTAGTCGAACTTCTCCGGCTTCACATATTCGACCACCGGCAGGTGCCTGGGCGAGGGCCGCAGGTATTGTCCCAGCGTCAGCACCGTCACGCCATGGGCGCGCAAATCATCGAGCGCCAGCTCGATCTCCTCATCGCGTTCGCCGAGGCCGAGCATCAGGCCGCTTTTGGTCACCACCCGGCCTCCGGCCATCATCAGCGCCTTGCGCAGCACCGTCAGCGAACGCTCGTATTTTGCCCGCGAACGGACCAGCGGCGTGAGCCGCTCCACGGTCTCGAGGTTGTGATTGAAAATGTGCGGGCGTGCCTCCATCACCATTTCCAGCGCCCAGTCGCGGTCGTTGAAATCCGGCACCAGAACTTCGATTACGATTCCCGGCACCGTTTCCCGGACGGCCTGAATCGTGCGCCGGAAATGATCCGCTCCGCCGTCTTTCAAATCATCACGAGCCACCGCCGTGATCACCACGTGGCGAAGCCTCATCCGCTTGGTCGCCTCGGCCACCCGCTGCGGTTCATCGTCTTCCAGCGCGAACGGCTTTGCCGTTTTCACAGCACAGAACCCGCAGGCACGCGTGCAGCGGTCGCCGGCGATCATGAATGTTGCGGTACCCTGGCCCCAGCACTCCCATCGGTTGGGGCACTGCGCCTCTTCGCACACGGTATGCAGGCGGAGGTCGGAGACCAATGTCTTGGTCGACCAAAATACTGGGTTGTTAGGCAGCCGCACCTTGATCCACGAAGGCTTCTTCTCCTGATGCAGCGACGGGTCGATTTTTGAGCATCCCATATCCGATCAGCATAAACCACTCCGCCCCTCGTGCAAGCCATACCGGGGTGCCACATTCAGATTTCCAGCTTCCTGGACAAGCTCGGCCCGTCCCCCGCGCGGGCGCCCGGGACAGAGGGAAACCGAAATCAGGCGTTCTATTCCGCTTGCTTTCAGTCCTGAAGATTGTTTCTTGATCGATTGCCATGGAAACGAGAAACATTTATATCACCGGTACGGACAAGGTTCGATTGGAGAAAGTGGTCAACGCCGCGGCGGCCGCCGGAGAGAAAGGGCGTGGGGACCTGCAGGGGCTCGTCCAGGAACTGGCCCGGGCCAAGGTCGTCGACTCCACAAGTGTGCGGCCCGACGTCGTGACCATGAACTCCAGGGTGATCCTTGAAGACACCGATACCGGCGAGGAAATGGATTTTGTCCTCGCCTTCCCGGATGAAGCCGATGTGGACAAGGGGGCGATTTCGGTTCTTGCTCCGATCGGCACCGCCATTCTCGGGTATTCGGAGGGCGATGTGGTCGAATGGCCCGTGCCGGACGGCATCCGCCACATTCGCATCCGCAAGATCGTCTACCAACCGGAAGCCGCCGGCGACACCGAATTGTAACCGCCCCTCGAATTCGGGCCAAAAAAAGCCGCCACGGCCTGGGAGGCCGGGCGGCTTTGAATTACAGTCTGGTGAGGGTGGTTTACTCCACCGGGCGGCCCCACACTTCGACCTCGATGTATTCGTTCATCCGGTTGTCGCTGTTACCGTTGGACCACAGACGGACGTGTTGACCGCGCGCGCCGTTGCCGGCGATCTGGCGGCCATGGTAGGTGCCGATGAAGGCCGGATCGCCGCCACGGCCAACGCCGGCCAGCTCGGCGGTTTCACCCGTGATGTCGTTGTTGAAGATGGTGGTGACACCGGTCTCGAATGTCGGGTCGTTGGACACCTGGACGATCACATCGTTGACGACGCGGTCGTTCATGAAATAGTGCCAAACCACCACGGCATCGACGAGAGCCTCCTGCTCGAGGTCGATCTGCACCCACTGCGGGCCCGGCGAGATGATCACCGAGAACCCTTCGTTGCCGTCCTTCTCCCCATCGGTGATGTAGGACAATTCACCTTCAAAGGGCTCCTCTTCGTCACTTGAGCTGACCGGCTTGCCGCGGCTCAGAAGCACGGCGCTTTCCGGCACGCGGACGCGCTCGGGGCGGAAGTCGTCCTCGAGTTCACGGGGGTTGAGGTTGGCAATGCCGGAGAGATCCACCGGGGTGCCGACGGAAAGTTCCTGGGGAAGCTCAACTTCGAGCACGCGTGTGGGGCCGCTGTGGCTGTCGGACCCGCCGCACGAGGCGAGGGCGAAGGCCGCGGCACCGGCGACAAGGCCTGTAAAGATTTGATTCTGTTTTCTCATGGTCTCTGGATTTGTGTTGTGTCGTTTGTCTACGGTTTGGGTTTTGGTCTCCCGGGGGCGGCGCAGGCCTTGGGCCATGTTCCGCCCCCGTCTTGTATAACGTCGCACGAAGGCGGTTTGTTTCAACCCCCTTCGTCCGCCGTGGGCCCCGGCATTAGATCACAAAGTCCTCCGGCGAGAAATCATAACGTCCGCCGTTTGCCAAAGCTTCATACACCTTGAGCACCGTGACGGTCGTGCGGAAGGCCTCCTCGCCGTCGCAGTTGAGCAATGATTTGTCCTGCTTCTCGACCGCATCAAAGAAATTGAGCAGATGCGGCTGGTGGGTGGGCACGTTGAGCAGGGCTCCCAACTCATACTCCTCGGGGTCGGCTGAGACGCGGACATCGACATAGGCACCGCCGAGGCGGCGGTCGGCCTCCTCCTGACGCGGCGTCTTGAACCACGCCGGAGGCATGCGGCCGAAGGGCTTTGGCGACTCCCACGAGCGTCGTCCGCGCCACACCGCATCGGATGGCAAACGGTAGATCAAACCGTCCTGGATCATCGAATTCCAGATTTCTGAATAGGCCGGGTCTTCCTCGGCGTGACTCTCGCGGAAAATCTGGTTCCAGTTCGGAAGTTCTGAAATAAACGCCGAGGCGGAATCGCCCATGAACCGCTCGTGAAATCCCTGTATGCTGGTGGTGGTCAGCGTCTGATAATAAGCTCTGGCGATGTTGGCCCTGTTGTTCGGGCTGAGTGCCGGCGGCATCTGGTATTCGTACATCACCATGACATTGTCCGGCAGCTCGTAGGTGCCTTGTGGATTGTCCGGAGTCCAGTAATCGACGCCGCCCATGGCCTGCAGCGATGTGGGCAGCGCCTGGTAGAACCAGTTGAACACATCGATCTGATGGGCGCCGAGGTCCGAAAGGATGCCGCCGCCGTATTTCTGGAAATGCCGCCAGTTGCGGTATTCATACACGTTGTCGTAGCCCGCCGCGCGCGCCATCTCCTCGCGGCGGCCGTCACCAGCAGCAGGGGCCAGGGGCCTGCTGGCCGCCAAGCTCCGGTGCCACTGCCCGTAGGCATGGGTAAGCTGGCCGAGGCCCTTGTGGCGGCCGATGATCCCATCGCGCAGGGCGATGTAACGGGGACTGCTCCGCCGCTGGTGGCCGATTTGCAGGAGCTTGTTTTTCTCGCGCGAGGCCACCACCATCTCACGCGCCCATTCGATGCGGTTGGACATCATTTTCTCGCAATACACGTGACATCCAGCCTCCATGGCGAGGATGGTGTGGGTGTGGTGCACCCAGTCAGGCGTGGCGACAATCACGGCGTCGAGCCCCTGCTCGTTCTCGAGCATTTCTTCGATCGATGAGTAATCCCGGGCATCGTGTCCGAGCGGCGTGAGATTGCTCTGAAGTTCGGCACGGGCGGTGCGGTTGATGTCGACCACGGCGCGGATGTGCGGCACCTTGGTCGCGTCTTGGATGCGGGAAATGGCGGTCCAGATGGCATTGCCTTGGGCACCACATCCGACCAGAGCGACTTGCAGCGCGCCTTCGGGGCGATGTGGTTGGAAAGGAGCGATCAGAGGCCCGCGCTTGCAGGCGGCGAGGCCGCCCGCAGCTCCGGCCAGCGCGGCGGAGCGAAGGAATCCACGGCGCGAAAACCGCGAATCACAGGTGCTCTCGATGGTTGATTTTTCTGTCATGAGTTGGAATCTGCTGAATGATCGTGGGAGGGGCGGAGCGCATCTCAGAACTTGCCGAAAAGCATCAATCGGTTGTGGCGGGCCAGCGCCAGGGCGGCGATGCACAGCCCGAACTGGAAGGCGATGAAGCCGATCTCCTGGGAGTCGTCAAGCGTGAAAAGGCCGAAAGACAGGCTGAGCATCACAAGCGTACCGGCCAGCAGGCCGATGCGGTTGGTGATGCCGAAGAAAATCATCACGCCGGTGCCAATGAGCAGGAACCCAAGCGAGCCAGTGTAAAGCCGCGCCATGCCGTCCGGCAGGCCACCGTATTTCATGAACGGCTCGTAGGCGTAGCCGATCCACTCTTTGTAGTTATCAAAGCTGTAGGTGATGGTTCCATCCGCCGTGATGTTTTTGAATTTCACAATGCCCGCAGCCATGAGGCGCAGGCCGATCCAGACACGGAGGAGGATCATGGCCCAACTGAGGTCCGGGAGCAGGAATCCTTCGGGCCGGGTGGAGGATGGAGTGGATGTTTCGTTCGACATGGTTTCTGGTGTTTGGAGTTGGTCTCTAGTGGTTGTGGATGGATGCCGTTATCGGCTTGTTGTGTGGATTACGACGGGGGCGTTCGCAAATCTTTCACTTTTTGGCTGTGGCGCAAGGAGAATACGGATTCGGTTGCGGTATTGCGCGGACCGCTCCTTCGGCGTATGTTTCCCGCCAACGCATCGTTTTTCCTCCAAGAACAGATGCGCCGAATGCCAACACTCATGATCGCGAGAAAGGAAGTCCGCCACCCCATGACGCGCCACCACATACTGGTGGTGCTGGCTTGCGCCCTGCTGACGGCGCTGTTTTCGCCCGGCCATGTGGTGGCGGACGACCGGGCCGGCGCGCTGTTCCTTGAAGCCTACCTCAAGCGGGAATCCGCCCTCAAGGCGGAGGACGAGGGCGACTTCCCCTTTGCGCGCGAGGCGTTTACCGAAGCGTCCCGGCTCTACGATCGGTTGGCTGCCGAGTTTCCCGGATGGAAGCCGGACATTGTCGGCATGCGCCGCGAGGCGATCCGGGGGGAAATCCAACGGGTCGCGCCGCGCGCCGAGGCCATGGACCGCGGGGTGCCAGCCAGCCAGGCCGGGACGCCGCCCTCCGGCGACCGGCTGGCACCCGCACCCGACGCGCAGGCGCGGGGCACGCACATTCGCCCGCCCGGCACCGGCGCCGCTGCCGAGACCGCGGACCCAGTGCTCCAGCGCCGCCTGGGCGTGATGGAGAGCCTGCTCGCCGAATCCAACCGCGAACGGGACGCCCTTCGCGGCACCGTCGCACGCATCGAAAACCGCCGCCTGGCCGCCGAGGCCGAGGCCGAACGCGGACGCGAGGAGCGCGAACGCCTGCACGAGCAAATCACCCGCCTGCGCGAACGTGTCGTCAACGAGAGCGTCGCCGGCTCGGCCGCCGCCACCGAACTGGAAAAGCAAATCGCCGCGCTCGAAGAGCAATCCCGGGAATACGAGGCAAATATTGAGGAAGCCACCGAGCGCTCGCTGCGCCTGCAGCGCGAACTCGAAGGCGAACGGCAGAAATACGCCGCCCTCGAAGACAAACTGCGCCAGACATCAGCCGAACGCGACGAAATGGCACGTCAGCTCGCCGAATTGCGCGGGCAGGACGACCTGACCGGCTTCGCAGCCCGGCTTCAGGCCGAGCTTGCCGAGGCACAAGCCCGCATCGCCGAGCTGACGGCAAGCAGCGCCGAAGATGCCGCCACCATCGCCGACCTGCGCGACCGCTTGGAATCCGTCGAGGCCCAACTCGCCGCCGCACGCGCCGACAATAGCGAACTGCGCCAGCAACTCGACACCGCCCACGCCGAACTGCTCGCCGCACGCGAGATGCTTGAATCCAGGAAAGCGGAAGCCTCCGATCCGCGGCTCGCCGCCGAGAATGCCGTGCTGCGTGAGATTGTCGTGCAGCAGCTCCGCCAGCAGGCCTTCCGCTCGCGGGCCCGCGACCTCGTGCTGGCCGAATTGGCGAAAATGGAGATCAATTCGCGCTCGCTGCTCGGTTACATCGATCAACTCGAAGGTAAGGACGCCATGCCCACGCCGGAGCAAATCGCCCGTATCCGCGACCCCTACATCGAAGCACTGGCCGGTGTCGGCTTGAGTGCGCGGTTTTTCCAAGGCGACGCCGCAGCCGATGGCGGTGGAAGCGACCTGGAGGATGCGCTTCCCCAGTTGCCGCCGGAAGACGCCCGCGAGGCCTTTGAGTTCCAAAAGCGCAGCCTCGCCGACTCGGCAGCCCGCGCGTTTGAAGTGGG
The DNA here is from genome assembly GCA_007125835.1 of Verrucomicrobiales bacterium. Lineage (GTDB taxonomy): Bacteria > Verrucomicrobiota > Verrucomicrobiia > Verrucomicrobiales > SLCJ01 > SLCJ01. The sequence continues at coordinate 12,625 of SLCJ01000388.1, forward strand.
CAATTTTGAGTCTGCCGAAGAAACGTACCGCCTCATCGTCGAGGCCGATCCCGGAGACCACCGCGTGCTCAACAACCTGGGAGTCGCCATACTGCGCCAGGAACGCTACGACGAGGCGCTCGACATTTTCCACCGCGCCGCCGCCCTGCGGGAGGCCGACCCCTTCACCCACCTCATGATGGGTATCAGCCACTGGCGCCTCGAACAACACCAACTCGCCGTCGACCGCCTCAACCGCAGCCTCACCCTCGACCCCGAGAATCCCATGGCCTGGCTGCACCTCGGCTTGGTCGCCCTCGACAGCGACGATCCTGCGGCCGCCGAAGCAGCCCTGCTCCGCGCCCTCGAAATCAACCCGGACTACGCCGCCGCCCATTACAACCTCGCCGTCCTGTTCACCCGCCCCGGCTTCGCCAATCCCCCGGAAGCCGAACGCCGCTACCGCCGCGCCCTCCGCCTCGGCAGCCCCCGCGATCCCGCCCTCGAGGATTTCCTGCGCCTCGACGATCCCGAATTCACTGACCCGTGGGATCTCCCCGCCTGGAACCAAACGACAGAAACTTCCCGTTGAAATCCGCTCCTTCCCCCGCCATCTTCCGCCCCTTCCTTTTCCGCCATGCTCACCGTATTCCGCAATCACCTCAAGCCGGTCCTCCTGATCGTCACCATCATCATCTGTTTTGCCTTCGGCTGGTTCTACGTGCGTTACGATACCACCACGCCCGGAGCGCCCGGCTCGTTCGGATCGATCTACGGCCGCGGCATCGGCATGCACCACGTGCGCGAGGCCGACAAGCACCTGCAAACCGCCATCGAACTGAGCCTGCCCGGGCTTGAATTCCTCGCCCGTGGCTCCACCCGCAGCGAATACCTGCCCTACTTTGCCCACCTTCAAGTGCTCCGCACCCAGGCCGAACGCCTCGGCATCGCCGCCTCCAGCCAACAGATCGAGGATTACATCCGCAACCTGCCCGCCTTTCAAACCGACGGTGTCTGGGATGCCGACAAATTCCGCCGCTACGCCGGCACCGACCACGACGACGGACTCGTCATCACCCAACGCGACCAATTCGGCAACTTCACAGGCGTCACTCCGCCGCTCAAACTGAGCCGCCGCGGCATGTCGGTCGAGGAATTCAAGAACGTCATCGCCGATTTTATCCTCCTCGAAAGCCTGATCGAATTGAAAGGCTCGGGCATCGTCGCCAGCACGCTCGACACCACACGCAACCACGCCATCAGCAACCAACGGGTCAAGCTCGAAGTGCTCGACTTCCCCATTGCTGACCAGCGCGACAACATCGGAGAACCGGGCGAGGAGGAATTGCAGGCCCTGTATCGCGACCAAAGCGACCGTTTCATGACGCAGGAGAAAATGGTCGTCGAGTACGTCATGATCTCACCGGAGAAAACCATCCCAGAACCGGCGGAAGACACCGCAAAAGAAGGCGAGGAGTCGCAAGCGGAAACCGAGTCCGGGGATGCACCAGAGCCCGAGCCCGTGGTCACGCCTGAGGAGGCCAACCGCATCGCCGGCATGGCCGACCGGATTATCAATGCCGTCGGCGCCGGAGCCACACTCTCGGAAGCCGCCCAGGATGCGGGTATCGAAACGATCACCACCGAGCCTTTTGCCATGAACGAGCTGCCTGAGGAATTCGTGGACCGTTCCCCCGTTCAGCGGGCGCTGGCGCAGATCTCGCCGACACTTCCCGTCTCCACGGCGGTCCGGGATCAAGACAGCTGGTTCATCCTTCGCCTGGTGGAAACCGTCGCACCAGAGCCAATTCCCTTTGAGGACGTGCGCGACGAACTGGCCGAGGAATGGCTCGACGAACAGGTGCGCACCGCAGCTCTGGACACGGCCCGCCAGGCAGCCGAAACCCTCGCCGCCGCCCTCGGCGAAGACGCCGATTCCATCGCCGCCGCCGCTGCCGAAGCCGACCTCGGTGAACCCCGCACCATCACCCTCAACCGCCAGACATCCCACATGGAAAGCGGCGGACGGGAACTGATCCGCGCCACCGAACTCTCGCCCCCGGGCACCCTTGCCGACCCTGTCATGACCGCAGAAAGCGTGATGCTCCCCTTCGTCATCTCACGTGAAGTCGATGCCAACCCGGACAAGGATTCCATTATCGAAAACATGAAGCGTTTCGGCCGCAACCGCCTTCAGTTCGAAGCCTTTGTCGATTGGTTCGACCAAAAGTTCATCGAGGCACGCTTTACCCAACAAGTCGGCCAAGGCTAAGAAATATCACCGGCAAACGCCGGACCAACGGCACGCTGTCCCACCGCAAACAAATGGCCTTGCCAACAGACCCAGAAGCGCAGCCGGACCCACAGGCCGCCGCCCTGTACGACGAGGCCAGCGGTTCTCTCGCCATCGGCGAACTCGAAGAGGCCGTGGCCGCCTACCGGCAGTGCGTCGAGATCGACCCCGACTACTTCGACGCATGGCATGCCCTCGGCATGGCTCTGTTGAAAATCGGCGACACCAAGGAAGCCATTGGCGCCGGCCTCATGGCCACCACCCTCCGCCCAAACGACCTCCTCGCCTGGACCGCCCTCTCCCAGATGTATGTCAAGGACGGCCAAATCGCCGAAGCCGAAGACGCCAAAGGCAAGGCCCGCATCCTTTCCCTCGGCGGACGCGTGGTCAAAGACCAACCGTAACACTCACCGGGAACGCCTGCGTCACCGTGGGAAGGGAGCCTAGTGTAGTCCGCCGAGCAGATGGCATATTATAAATGAGGGATTTTTTCCGAGTCCAAGGCGCGAGGAGGGCGCGAATCGAGATTCGCAACCGACGAGCAACGCCGGAATCGGGAAAAAGACCCATTTCAGCCCAAAAAACCCCGCGCAGCGGC
>SLCJ01000377.1 GCA_007125835.1 Verrucomicrobiales bacterium
AGATGACCAGGAAACGCAAACGTCGCAGCGCTGTCGTGGAGATCGGCTCCGGCCCCTCCAAGGTTCGGATTTACACGATCAACCGGAAGGATGGATACGACCAATTCACCCTTTCGTGGAACAATCAAAAATTGGAACAATCAAAAATTGGCAGGCAAAGAATGCCAGCAAAGAATGCCACGCCCCCATTTGCTTCCTCATTCGCCTGACCGCTGAGGCCGGCGGTCCTACAGGTCGTTCTCATTTGCCCGCCACCACGGGAAAGACCACCATGCACGCGACAAGAACGCGTGTGAGCGCCCCACCGTGGAGGCGATCATTGGTCGCCTTCCCGCGAAGCGATGCAGCGTATGAGAACGCAAAGGCCCAGCTACAGCCAACACGAGTTGGGCAACCACCCCCATCGATTTCGATACCGATCCCGACTTGGATTTCGATAGACCCCATGCGCGTCACCGGCGGCCATGAAGTCCAACCAAGGAACGGCGAACCTCCTTCGCCGATGCGGATGAAGGGGAAAATGAAAAAGCACTTCGTTCCAAACCATTTGCTTCCCCATCCTCGGGCGATGGTGGATCGCCTCTCCTTGGTCGAGATGGCTCGATGCTTTGTCGATCCCCGGGGACGCCGACGTCCCCGTCGGCTTCGCTGATGAAATTGGGAATGAGAAAGCCGATTCCGGCCTCCCATTCACTCTCCCATCAGCACCACGGCAAGTGCCTTTACCCCGCTACGCTGGCGCGTGGTGGTGGGTTGAACTGCAAAAGAAATGCAACCAAAGCACGAACGCGCTTTGACATCCCTCCGGGATTGCCAGGGCTCCATCCGCCATTTTTGGCTCACAGCCCGGTCCTGATCCGGAAGAAGCGCTGCAGGTCGTCTGGTGGAAGGTCGATGCCGATCTCCATCTCGGGTCCGTCGGCGGCGAGCACGTCGATGGTGTCCCACGAAACGAGGTCTGCGGATGCCTCGATGGCATAGAACCGGCAGGGAATGGCGTCGAAGCGAATGACGAAACGCTCGTCGCCCTCGTCCGCCTCGCGGACTGCCATCGTCGTGCGAAACCGGGAGTCCGGATTCTGAGGATCGGTGCCGGCTATGAATTCCTCCAGGTTGGTCGCACCGTCGCCGTCTGAATCGATGGCGGCATCGGACGGGTCGTCCGGGTCAAGCCCGTGGAGGATTTCCCAGGCATCCGGCATGCCGTCGCCATCGCTGTCGAGGTCGTAGTTCAGGAGCCAACCTTCTTCGACGCGCGCGAAAGTAATCTTGGAGTAGTTGTCACGCTCGAAGAACAGTCCGATGCTGCCGTCGGGGAGAATGGTCAGGCAGGAGTAGGCGGAGCTGCCGGGGTAAAGCAGGCGCGACAAGGGCCAGCTCTGACCGGCATCCTGACTGAGCCGGATGGTCATGCCGTTGCGGCCTCCGGTGGCCGGGTTGGCAAACAGGAGCCACTCGCGCGGGTGGCCGTCGTGTGTGCTTTTCCATTGAATCACGCTGGCCTGGCACACTGGGTCGGGCACGGAGGGCAGCCGGAAAATTTCCGACCAGGAGCCGTTCCGGAGCGGGTCGATGTCGGGGCCCGGCTCGGCTGGCGTGTAGTAGGCCCAAGCTCGTTGGCCATTGGACCCCACCGGCGTGCGGCCAGAGAAGAGCAGCCTCCCGTCGTCAAGTTCGAGGAACTCATTCTCGTTGGTCTGCGGAGATGTCTGCGGAATCACGCTGCCGAATTGCCAAGATTCCCCCTGGTCGCGGGAAAAGACAAAACACATCCGCACCAACCCGTCTTCCCTGCGCATTTGCGAGGGAAACACCAAAGTGCCGTCGCGCAGCGCAATCCCGTGCCCCGGCCCGACGAACAGCAAGCGCCAGGCAGGATCTTTCACCTGCGCGGTGATGTTGATCGGATTGCTCCAGGTGTCGCCGCCGTCGGTGCTTTTTGCCAGCACGTACTGGCCGGTCTCATCGGGGTCGAGGCCTGGGCCGGAGCCATGATAGGCATTGTTGCCGAAGGACCACAGCGCAGCCACCCAGAGTGCCCCGGTGGCTGGATCGTAGAGGATGGCGGGATCGCCGACTCCATTGCCCTGCGAGCCGGGAACCGTCGGGTCGAAGGCCATGATCACCCGCGACCCGCTCCAGGTAGCGCCGCCGTCGGTGCTGCGTGAGTATCCCACATCGATGTGGCCGGGCAGATCGCCCGAGTTGTTGTAACGGTGGTCGTAGACCGCGTGCAACACTCCTTCCGAGTCCGTGACAATGCCAGGGATGCGGAACGTGTGGATGCCGAGGTCACCACTGCGCACCACATCGGTGAACATGGGCACCAGTGCCAATACCAATTCACCAGGCGGATCTGGATTGGCCGGAAGCACCGGCTCTGCGGCTCCCGTGACCTCAATCCCGTCCAGCGCGGCATCGAGGGTGGATCCGAGCGCGGCATGGCGCGCCGGTTCCACGGCCAGGAATACCGTTTGGGTTCCCTCCTCCAGCGGCAGGGAAATGTCTGGCGACCACTGAACGGCACCGCCCGCAATCTCGGCCAATGGTGCGGCCGATGGATTGAACCGGGGGCCGGGTAGCAGACGCCAGCGGTCGGCCGTGCCGGGTGTCGATTCGCGCAATTCGAGGTCGAGTCCGGCCAGCGTGTGAAGATCGTCGCCCGGGGAGTCGATCTCAATCTCCAACACCGAGTGCCAGCCGAAGCGCGGAACCTCGGCCGCAGTCAGACGCACACGAGCCGCAAGCGGCGGAGCGCCCGGATCTCCCCATGCAGCCTCCCACGCTGCATCCAGACCGGCGATCTCGGCGGCATCGAGCGTCTTTGCGTAGACGGCGATCTCCGCGACATCCACCGCCAGACGCGAGAATGGAGACCCTCCATTGCCCCCGACGATCAACCCGCCGAGGGCGGCCACCTCATCTTCAGAAGCGGTGGCCGCCAGCGTGCCATCCACCCAATGCTCGATGGTGGTGGAAGTGTTGTCCTCGTTCGGCAGATAGGTAAACACATGCCGCTGCCACCCGGGCTGCCTGGCGACGGTCTCCGGCTCCGCGAGGTTCCAGGAAATGCTCGCGCCCGCCGGAGTCACACCCGCCTGCCACATGCCCCCGCGCACCTGTGCCCGGGTGCGTCCGGTATTCGTCGATCCGTCAAAGAGAAAGCCGTCCCCGTCGTCGGTCACTCGGCACAGCACGGCCACTGTCCGCGGTCCGGCTATCGCCCCGAATTCGTTTGAGGCGTTGGCCCAGAGGTCGTTGGTTCCGTCGAACCTAAGCACATGGCGCACGCCATCGTGAGCCGACACCGGCCGTCGGAACACTTGACCGGCAACCCGCCGCGACAGGTCGCGCGCGCCCTGCCCGTCGTGCAGGGCCGCCCAGCGGGTCACGGCTCCGGCGTCATCGTGGAGCGCACCGTGATCCGCCACATACCAGGCGTGAAGATGATCCCACGCGGGCAGCGGCCGGTCACCAGGCAACCCCATGCGCATGGCCTCGGCGGCCATGCGCGCGCCGAGCATGTGGATGCTGTCCGCTGTGTAGTGGATAGCGAGGCCTTCACCATCATGGGTGGCGAGGCCAACACGGGCGGCGAACCCGATGTCGGGTCGCGCGGCGGCGAGCGCCGCGTGCCGGGCACGGGTGGTGTCGCGGGTCGCACCACTGCCGCCGATTTCGCCAAGGACGCCATGTAGATCCTGCGCGCCCGGCAGGTCGGTCCTGAGGTTTTCCAGCAGGTCCGAGAAACGCTCGTCGGCCACATCCGCCTGGTCCTCGTCATTCTGTTCTCCCTGAACGAAAAGCAGGGCGCGGAATTCGATGGAATCCATCCCGTCCGGCAGCCCGGCCGCGGCGGCGGTCGCAGTGGACACAAGCCCCTGATAGAAAGAATCATCATCACTGCCCTTATGCCAGAGGCTGTTTCCGCCCTCTGTGGTCGTAGATTTCACGATACCAAAATCACGAAATCCGGCGTCCCACAAGAGGCGGCCGAAAGCCACCTCCGGCCCGCCGCCAGTGGCCAGCGTGCCCCATTCGTCACCATCGAAGAACCAGATCCCACCCCCCTTTTCCGCGGGATGGCTTCCCGGCGGCGGCTGGTTCGATGGCGTCTCCCCCGGCAGGCCGCGCGCGTTTCCTGCTCCTCCCAGCACGAATACCGGCAGGATGACATCCGATTCGCCGTCATGGGTGCTGGCTGTTGGGTCGGCCTTGCCTTGATGGCCTTGAAGGTTGAAGAGGCGGGGCTGTTCGGCCGCGGCATGAGTGGTGGCAAACAATGCGGACATGCCGAGGCAAAGGATGAAAAGATGCTTCATAGGATGGGATGGTGGGTGCGCGAATGAACCGGGGGCGCACATGCCACCATTCATCACAGTCCCCCACCCCAAGATCCATGACAAGAGGTCGCTTCCTCCAACCAGTGGGCCAA
>SLCJ01000327.1 GCA_007125835.1 Verrucomicrobiales bacterium
CTTCGGCTTCGGCTTCGGCTTCGGCATCGGCTTCGGCTTCGGCTTCGGCTTCGGCTTCGGCTTCGGCTTCGGCTTCGGCTTCGGCTTCGGCGTCTGTGGTGCCGTCGCCGGTTTGATCATCGGGAGTTTTCGAGTCGGTATGCACTTCCTCGGCCGAGGGCAGGGAGACGCGTGAGAGTTCCTGGATGTTGGGCAGCTCGGTGGTGTCGCGCAGGTTGAAGTGTTCGAGGAATTTTCCGGTGGTGACGTAGAGGAGCGGGCGTCCGGGTAGTTCGGCGCGTCCTTCGATGCGGACCAGTTCGAGGTCGAGGAGTTTTTGCATCATACCATCGACGGAGACGCCGCGCACTGATTCGATTTCGGCTTTGGTTATGGGTTGGCGGTAGGCGATGATGGAGAGGGTTTCGAGGGCGGGAGCGCTGAGGCGGCGGGTGCGGCGTTCGGGGTAGAGTACGGTGAGGAAGTCGGCGAATTCGGGCCGCGTCATGATTTTCCATCCGCGGGGGCGCATGACAATGGCGATGGCGTGGCCTCCGGCAGCGTAGCGATCGTTGAGGGTGGCGACGGCCTGATCGACATCCTCGGCTGTGAAGCGGGAAAGGCGTTCCCATTCATCGGGCAGGGATTCGGCGTCGTCGAGGTCGGTGCGTCGCATTTCGACGGCTTTGGCTATGGTTTCGGCGATGCGCGCCGAGTCCATGGCGTCTTCGGAGGCGATGACGAGGCTTTCGACGATCTGGGTAAGTTCCGGGGGCGGGTTCATCAGGGGAGGTCTTTGCGGTGGACGTCGATGCGGCCCAGGGAGCCGCTTTGGCGGATGGTGAACTGGTTCATCTTCATGAGTTCGAGGATGGCGAGGAAGGTGGCGATGAGCTGGTTGCGCGAGCGGGCGGAATCGAACAGGGATTCGAACGACGCGCTCTCTCCCGGGGGGATGGCCTGGAGGAGGAAGTCGATCTGTCCGGCCACAGTGTAGGGGTCGTCGTGGATAATGCCGAAACTGTGCTCTTCGGCAAAGCGGTTGAGCACGCGGCGAAAGGCGCGGATGAGGTCGAAAATGGAGACCTCGATTCCGGGGTCGGTCTCTTCCTCGGCGGGTGGTGCGCCGGGTTCCGGGCAGGCGAGGAACCAGCGGTTTTGCTCGCCCTCGCGCAGGGCGAGGAAGCCGGCGGCATCCTTGAATTTTTTGTATTCGACAAGTTGGCGGATGAGATCCCAGCGAGGGTCGTCTTCCTCGGCGTCTTCCTCGGGAGGGCGCACCTGACGTGGCAGCAGCATGCGGCTCTTGATGTACATCAGGGTGGCGGCCATGACGATGAACTCGGAGGCGAGTTCGATGTTGAGGAGGCGGAAGGTGTTGATTGTCTCGAGGTATTGGCGTGTGATGCGGCCGATGGGGATGTCATAGATGTCCAGTTCCTCTTTCCGGATCAGGTAGAGGAGTAGGTCGAGAGGGCCCTCGAAAATGTCGAGTTTGATTTTGTAGGGGTCGTCATCCACAGGGGTGGCATTATGGCCGGTTCGTGAGTTCCCGCCAGTGAAATCTTACATCTTGCGAGAGCGATTTTGGCTTGCGTGGGGCCGGAACCCACGGCCTAGTGCTTCAACAACTCCTGTGGGAGCCTTGGAGGGATTGATTTTCTTCGCGCGGGCTCCCGATTCCGCCGCATGAAGCCCGAAGACAACCCATACAGCGAAGAAATGCGCGAGTGGCTGCGCCGCCAGTCGCCGTGGCGCAGGATGTTCGCGGGCTTCGGGTCCGGCTCGATGGGGCGGGGGTGCCTGACCTTCCTTATCCTGCTGCCTGTTTTCGGTGTCCTTGGATTGTTTGCCTGGTATATGCTGGTCACCCGCTATTTGGACAGCGGAGATTTCGCCCGCCTGCTGCGTCAGGAGGCGGCCGTGGTGGCCGGGGCGGACCGCGTGACAGCCACGACCGGCAAGTGGGAGGGTGGGGTGCTGTCGATGACCGGTGTTCGTGGTGAGGGGGCGCCCGCGAGCTGGGTGCGGGGGTTTGAGGCGGGGACGGTCGAACTGCGGCTTACTTTGACCGATCTTCTCCGTGGGGGGTGGGAGCCACAGACCGTGGTATTCGAGAGGCTCGATCTCGACATCCGGGCGGGCATGCTGAACGAGGAGGGGGCCGAGACCCTCCGGCTGCAGCAGGAAGTCCGGCGCGAGGAACGCCTTGCAGGTAGGGAGCCAGTGGTTGAGGTGGGACGTTTTGGTGTCAGCCTGGATCCTGAGGGTTTTTCGGTGCGTCGTCTTGTCGGTCGGAACTCGACGTTCCGCTGGGGTGGCGATCCCAGCCGGGGAGGGGTTTTGTCGGGCACGGATTTTGAGGCGGTCGCGGTGGACGGGGGGTGGCAGATGGTTTTCAGGGGTGGCGTGCTGCAGCAGGGGTGGGTGCGAAACTTGCAGCTGGAATGGGCGGAGGTCATTGTCTCTCCGGGGCAGCTTCAGATCGTCAGTGCGGGTGCCCGTTTGCTCAATCCCATGACTGGTGAGCCACTTGGCGGAGGGGGGCCGGAGTCGAGCGACCCTGAGCAGGGGGTGCCGGTGCGATTTGCGGGAACAGTGGCTCTGGGGGTGGAGCGTCCGGCGGTCGATTTGGTCTGGCGCTTCGAGGATGTGCCGTTGTCGCATCTGATGGATGGGGATGAGCGCGGGTGGTTTTCCGGGGATGTGGGTGGAGATTTGCGGATGAGCGGGTTTTTCAACGATGCGGCCGGCTTGGTCACGCGGGGCGAGTTTGCACTAGCGCCCGGATTCGGATTTTCCGCGCGGGCGCACCGGGAGATCGACGTGTTGCAGGTTTTTGCCACGAGACTGCCGGAATTGCGGGTCCCCTACATCGAGGCTACATCCGGGCGCGTGCGCTTCGAGCACTCCCGGCGGGCCCTTGCGGTGGAGTCCTTTTCCTGGAACGCGCCGTCGACCGGGCGCATCGAGGGGGAGTTGGAGGTATCGACACGCGAGGGGCGGATTCAAGGCGCGGTGCGGGTCGGGCTGCCACCGCAGGTGCTTGAGCGGCGGCCTTGGCTGGCGGAGGAGGGTGTGTTCGGATCGCCCCGGGACGGGCTTTCCTGGACGGAATTACCGGTGGGCGGGTTGTTGAACCAATGCACGGCCGAAGCGGCTGAGGCCTTGAGGGAGTTGTTGCGGCGCCACGAATAGCCCGGGAGGCATGTCCGCCCGTGTAGACGGAGCCCGGGTGGCCCGGGCTTTCCGCTCGGCTTGTGCGTGCCTTGCTGCTGGGCGGCTGCCGCCATTGAAGTTCTGTGGGAGTGCGTCCGGCTGTGCCGCTTGCGCGTAAATTGCGGCATCGGAGATTCGGCCTGTCTCTTACCAGATTGCGGAAATTCCGTTCCGCGCGGCCGAAGGCTTCGCTGCAAACCAACTCACACCCCGGAAAAAGATCGTGAAAACCACTGTATTAATGCAAATTGCTGCGCTGCCTTTGCTGTCAGCGCTTCTCCAAGCGGCTCCCCAGACCTTTGATTTCGAGGATCCCAAGGGGGTGAACAACGCGTCATTCCGCCTCGACGCGCCCCTCGAAACCATCACTGGAACCACCACCGGCGTGAGCGGCACGCTGACCTTTGACCAGGACGATCCCGGGTCGCTGTCGGGATTCCTGGTCATCGATGCGACGACCCTGCACGTGGACAACCCGGTGATGAAGGAGCACCTCCATGGGGCGACGTGGATGAACACGGCAGAGCACGGGGAAATCCGGTTTGAGGTCGAGTCCCTTTCCCAGATCGAGCGTGATGGCGACGTGGTCAAGGGCCATGTCACCGGGCAATTCACGATGATGGGAGTGACCCGTGAGATCACCGTGCCCGCCACGGCAACCCTTCTCCCTGGCATGCTCGGTCCTCGCACCAATGGCGCGATGGAGGGGGATCTGCTGGTGGTCAGAACCACATTCTCGATAAGCCGCGCCGATTTTGGAATCAACCCTGACGCCCCCAAGGACAAAGTGGCTGACGAAGTGCAGATCCAGCTTGCGGTGGCCGGAGCGGCTCCCGAGGAGTAGGATTGTACGTCCGAGGTCTTACCACCGGCGGCGGAGAGGTTTCTCCGCCGCCTTTTTTGTGGGTGGTGCAAAGTTTGGCAATGCATCGCGGTCACTGCGGGCGTAGAATATTTTAAGTCATGCGCAAAATCCTCCGCTTCCTGTCATTGCTCACCGCCCTTTGCGGCGTGGCCCTTTGGTTTGCCACCGGGTCGAATCGCGGCTGGACCAAAACCACCGAGACCACCATGGTGCTCGACGAAATCACGGGAATTGAGGGGCCGGTTACGGTGGACAATTTCTCGGCTGGAGTCGATTTCCTCGCCATCTGTGCCCTGGTTGCGTTCACCTTGCTGGTGATTTCATTTTTCGTGAAGGCCCAGCCGCGGTATTCCTAAGGATACTCGGCCC
>SLCJ01000122.1 GCA_007125835.1 Verrucomicrobiales bacterium
AAAAAATCCTCCGACAAACCCAACGTCGCCCTCAGCGACTGGATCGCGCCAGTGGCGGCGGAGGGTGGCGGCGATCATTGGTCGCCGTCTCCGAGGCGGGAATTCGTGCCGAGCTTCCTCAATCCTGACGCGGCAGTGGAACACCAAGACACCGGCAGTCTTCCTCATTGGTATCAGTCGGGGGCAAGCTACGCCGTCACCTTCCGACTGGCGGATTCCCTGCCAGCCAATGTCATACAGGCATACAATTCCGATAAGGATGCATTGACACGACAGCTCGAAGAAGCGGATTCCGAGGGAGATGAATCACGCTCCGACACGCTGCGCGAACAACTGCAGAACCTCTATTCGAAGCGAGTCGAGACCGCGCTCAACGAGGGGCGTGGATCCTGCCACATGAACAACCCCGAAATCGCCGCCATCGTCCGCGACGCCCTCATGCATTTCGACGGTGAGCGATACGATCTCGGCCCGTGGTGCGTGATGCCGAACCATGTGCATTTGATCATCCGCCCAAGGGAAGGACATTCGCTCTCAAAAATCCTTCAAGGCATCAAATCCGCATCGGCACGTGCTGCAAACAAGCGGCTTGGGCATACCGGCGAATTCTGGCAAGCGGAGTCATACGACCACCTGCTCCGGGACGAGGATGACTATGCAAATCAGCGGAAATACATTCTAAGCAACCCTGAAGCGGCAGGGATCGGGAAATGGCCATTTGTCGGCGAAGGGAAGAGTGTGAGCGGAGGGGGGCGACCAATGATCGCCCCCACTGAAAAGACCCCCACTGAAGAGCCGCCCACTCAAACTCCTCCCGCCCCCAACCCCGACTACATCGGCGGCTTTGTCGTCGGCATCCATGGGGCGGACGAGCTGGCCGCCGAACTCGAGGCCGCGCACGATCCCTACGGCTCGATCATGGTCAAAGCCATCGCCGACCGCTTCGCCGAGGCCTTTGCCGAATACCTGCACCACAAGGCGCGCATCGAATGGGGCTACGAGACCGAATCGGAACTCACCCACGACCAGCTGATCCACGAAAAATACCAGGGCATCCGCCCCGCCCCCGGCTACCCGGCCCAGCCCGACCACACCGAGAAACCCGCCCTCTTCGACCTTCTCGAGGCCCCCGAAGCCACCGGCGTCACCCTCACCGAGAGCATGGCAATGCATCCGGGAGCCGCCGTCTGCGGACTCTATTTCTCCCACCCGGACAGCCACTACTTCATGATTTCCGACCTGCAAAAAGACCAAATCGAAGACTACGCCCGCCGCAAAGGCCTCTCCGTCGAGGAATGCGAAAAATGGCTCGCCCCGTGGCTGGGGTATTGATCCATGACTGCGATCACTGGCCGCAGCCGAGAAAAAAAGCGAACGCGGAGGCGGTAATCCACCTCCGCGTTCGCGGAAAAGCCGACAGTGCCGGAGATCAGTCGTCGGCACCCTCGAGGACACCTTCAATCACGTCGACGCCGCCCGCAGGCACGTCCACCGGGTCGGCATCAAGGAATTCCTCGGGAGCCTCGCGGTTGAGTTCGGCCAGCACGGTAGCGGTGAAATTGACAGCATCTTTCGAGAACAGGAGCAGCGGCATGCCACCCATGCCCACACCCGAGCTGTCGAACACGAGGTCGTAACCGTCGCGGCGGGCGATCTCGTCCACTGCCGACGAAACCTCCTCGCGAATGCCGCGGAAAATTCGCTCGACCTCAAGCTGCACCTGGCGCTCGCGCTGGCGGCGCATTTGCATGATGTCGCGCTCCAGGGCCATCGCCTCGTTCTGCTTGATCGAGCGCTCCTCGATTTTGATCTGGCGGAATTCGGGGCGCACCGATTCGTCCTGGATGATCTTGGTAAGGTCCTCCAATTCGCGGGCGTAGTCGCGGAGTTTCGCCTGGCGCACGTCTAACTCGCTTTTAATTTCATCCGTGCGTTCGTTGATCTCCGCCTGGGCCTGCTTGGTCTTGTAAAACCCGCTGATCACCTCCTGCATGCTGACAATGCCCACCTTGAGGGAATCGTCGGCTTGTAGGGGGGCGCTTACGGCGAGCGCCAGGAGACCAGTGAGTGCTATTGCTGTTTTCTTCATAATGGAATGTTGCGGGTCGTGGAATGGGTGGGTTTGTAGTTTCCAGAGCCGCCTCTCCCGGCCCGGCATCGCGGCCGGAACGAGGGGCGGTATGATTCTTTGACTCAAAACTTGTATCCGACGTTGAAATTAAACCGACCGCTTGAGTCATTGAATTCGTCGGACTTGATCGGAATCCCGTAGTCGATGGCAAGCGCGCCGAACATCGGCAGGTTCAAACGGAGGCCGAAACCCCAGTTTGAGTTGAAATCACCGCCGAAGTCGAACGTGTCCTGCGAGACCATACCCGCGTCGAAGAACACCGCTCCGCGCACGCGGTCGATTAGCGGCGCGGTCATTTCAGCACTGAAAAACGTCGAGGTGAAACCGCCGATCGGTTCTCCGCGCCCGTCCTTGGGTCCGACGTCGCGGAAATCGAAGCCGCGCAGTGTATTTGCGCCGCCGAGGAACAGCCGCTCGAAAATCGGCACATTCGAGCCATCGACCGTGGCCACCCGCCCCTGGAGGTTGAAAATCAGGTCGTAGGGCAGCAGGAAATAATGCAGGCCGGTGATCTCCGCGCCGTGGGCCTCGACATCGCCGAAGGACACGTGCGCGGTGGCGCTGTAGCGGCCGCCGCGGCGGGGCACCAGCAGGTCGTCGCGGCTGTCGTGGACGATCCCAAGCTGGAACTTGTGCTGGAGATAGGTGCCTTCCTCGGCACGGATCAGGTCCGAGGCCTCGCGGCTGATGTCGTGGATCTCCACCTGCTGGAGAATATACTCCCCTTCGATGTAGGTGAACTCAGAGCCGCGGAACGGACGCCGGACGCGCAGCGAGCCACCGATGTCGCGCTGCTCGTAATCATCGGAAAGGAACGCCAGGTCGCGATAGAAAAGCTCGGCTCCGACCAGCAGGCGGCGGTCCATGAAATACGGCTCTTCCAAACCAATCTGGAAATCCTTCCGCTTGGTGCCCACGCGCGCGCCCATCGAAAATTTCTGACCGCCCCCCTGGAACGAGGGTGGCGCGCCGGCATCGAAATTCGTCTGCGTGACCGTGGCGTAGCCGACTAGGTTGTCGATCGAGCTGAAGCCCGCGCCGAACATCAGCTGCCCGGTGCTCTGCTCGCTGACCGTGATGTTCAGATCGCGGTAGCCCGGTTCCGCCGAGGGAGTCGGGAACATGTCGACGCGGTCGAAGTAGCCCGTGCCCATCAGACGGCGGCGGCTGGCGTCCACCTCGACGGTGTTGAACACGTCACCCGGAGCCAGCGTCACCTCGCGCCGGATCACCTTGTCGCGGCTTTTGTCGTTGCCGCGGATATTCACCTGGCCAACGAACGAGCGGGGTCCCTCGACCACGGTATACTCGACTGAGACACGTCCCTCACCTGCGGGACGGATCACCGGGTCCACGCGCGAGTCGGCATAACCCTCCGAACCATAGTAGTCGCGGATCAATCTCACATCTTCGGCGATGGCGGTGGCCGAGTAAGGCTGCCCCGCGCGCAGTTCAAACTCCGCCGAAATCCTCTCCGGCTCGAAAATCCTCATGCCTGAGACTTTCACTTCGGCAATCTCATAAGCGCGCCCCTGCTCCACGACGTAGACCAGGTCCACGTGTCTGTCTCCCACCGGCTCGGCACGCACGTCCACCACCCGCGCATTCATGAATCCCTGGTCCTGCACGGCGCGCTCGACCGTCGCACGGTCGGCAAGAAGTTGCCCGCCCTCGATCCGATTGGAGCGCGTGAGCCAGGTGATCCAACTACGCTCCTTGACCTCGAGGTCGCGCCTCACCTCGCGCGCTGAAATGGCATCCGTGCCCTCGAAACGAATCCGGCGCACGATCATCTTCGGACCTTCCTGGATCTCAAACACCACCCGCTGGAATCCCTCGTCGTCGACCCCAGAGAGCCGGTAGGCGACCTCGACTTCGGCAAAACCGCGCTTGCGATACAGCTCCTCGATCTTCTGCTTGCCTTCGAGAAGACGCAGCTCGCTCACCGTGTCGCCCACTGCCAGCGGCACCTGGCGCGCCAGCCGCCTGCTGGTGATTTCCTCGTTGCCCACAAAGGAGAGACCGCCGAGCGCGGCGCGGGTCGACACCACGACTATCACCCGCACACCACCCGCCATCGGCTCGGAAAGGAAACGTGCGTTATCTACCTCGCCGCTCTCGACCAGCGTGCGGATGTCTCGCTCGGTGGTTTCGACAGAGAGCGGGGCGCCCACCCGGGTGCTGATCATGCCGAGGATGCGCTCGCGGTCGATGGTTCGCGGGCCGACATAACGGACCTCGACGGCGCGGACAATCTC
The DNA here is from genome assembly GCA_007125835.1 of Verrucomicrobiales bacterium. GTDB lineage: Bacteria > Verrucomicrobiota > Verrucomicrobiia > Verrucomicrobiales > SLCJ01 > SLCJ01. The sequence goes on from SLCJ01000122.1 coordinate 4,390, forward strand.
TTCCTCGATGTCCATGACCCGGGGCACGTCCA
>SLCJ01000079.1 GCA_007125835.1 Verrucomicrobiales bacterium
CTCTACCACGATGTGACCTCAGACCTCCGTGCTGCCGGGATCCGCCCGCGGGCGATGGCCCACATCACCGGCGGCGGCCTGGTCGAGAATCTGGAGCGCTTCCTTGGCGACAAGGGCGCCGACCTCGAGATCCCGCGCTGGGAGGATCCGGTGGTGCGCAAGGTGCTTGCGCACACCGACCCACACGACCGCTTCGATACATTCAACATGGGGATCGGCTGGGTGGTCATCTGCGGCGAGGAAGACCTCGCGGGTGTTCTTGCGGCCGGTCCCGGTGGGGTGGAAATCGGGCGCATTCGCGAGGGCGCGGGTGTGCGCGTCCGTGAAAAGGAATGATTCGGCAAGACCACCCCCCGCTCGCATTCATCATGTCATTCACGACCGCCGCCAACACAGATTCGTCATGGGAGAGGAACTGAAACACGAATGCGGCCTCGCATTCATACGCACTCTCAAGCCGCTGGCCCACCTCCACCGCGAGCACGGCACCGCCCTGCATCCCTTCCAAAAGCTTTTCCTACTCATGGAAAAGCAGCACAACCGCGGGCAGGACGGTTGCGGCATCGGCTGCGTGAAACTCGGCATGCCCCTCGGCCAGCCCTATGTGTTCCGCGAACGCTCGGCAGACACCAACGCCCTGTCGTCGATTTTCCGCTCCCAAACCAAGCGTTTCAGCAAGCTGGCCCGCAAGGGCATCCTCGATCCAGACGACACCGCCAGCGTGAAGTCGGCCTTCGATTTCTGCGGCGAGATTCTCATGGGGCATCTGCGCTACGGCACATCTGGGCTGTTCGGTGCCGGCTCGTGCCACCCCTACCTGCGCCGCTCGAATTGGGAAACGCGCACACTCATGATGCTTGGCAATTTCAACCTGACCAATGCCAGCTACCTCAACCGCAAGCTCTCCGAACGCGGGCAGCACCCCGTGTTCGGCACCGACACCCAGACGGTGATGGAGGAAATCGGCTTCCACCTCGACCAGCAGCACGAGGAGTATTACCGGAAGCTCCGCAGCGAGGGGCTCTCCGGTCAAAAATTGCAAAACGCCATCGCCGATAATATCGACATCTCCCAAATGCTGCGCGACGCCGCCGCCGAATGGGATGGAGGCTACGCCATCGTCGGTGCCCTCGGCTGCGGGCACACCTTTGTCATGCGCGATCCCCACGGGATCCGCCCCTGTTTCTGCTATCGCAACGGCGAGGTGATCGCCTTTGCCTCGGAGCGGGTGCCCTTGCTCACGGTATTCGACGCCGAGGAGGGCGAGGTGTCCGAGGTGCCGCCCGGAGCGGTGATCATCATCCGCCGCGACGGCACCATCATCGAGGACGAGTTTGCCAAGCCGAGGCGTCCGACTCCCTGCTCGTTCGAGAGGATTTATTTCTCCCGCGGCAACGACCCCGGGATCTACCGCGAACGCAAAAATCTCGGTGCGGCCCTGGTGCCCAAGGTGGTCGATGCCATCGGCAACGACCTCGAAAACACCGTCATCAGCTTCATTCCCAACACCGCCGAGATCGCCTATCATGGATTTATGGACGGTATGCGGCGGCACCGGCGGCTCGAGGTGGCGGCCGCCCTGCAGCGGGCGATGAAAGAGGGCACGCTCAGCGAAAGGATGATCGACGACCTTGTCCTGCGCAACTGGCCGCGCGGCGAAAAAATCGCCCACAAGGACCACAAGATGCGGACGTTCATCACCCAGGAGGCCTCGCGCGCTCAGTTGGTGTCTCACGTCTACGACATCACCTATGGCGTGATCAAGGAAACGGACAACCTGGTAGCCATCGACGACTCCATCGTGCGCGGCACGACGCTCCGGCAGTCGATCCTCAAAATCCTCTCCCGCACACATCCGCGGCGCATCATCATCGCCTCCACCGCACCGCAAATCCGCTACCCGGATTGCTATGGCATCGACATGTCCGAACTCGGCAAATTCATCGCCTTCCAGGCGGCGGTGGCCCTGCTCGAGCGCTCGGGCCGCGATACCCTGATCCGCGACACCTACGAGGCGGCACGAGCCGAGTTGGAGAAGCCCGCTGCGGAAATGGTCAACCGGGTCCGGCAAATTTACGAGCCATTCACCAGCGAGGAAATTTCCGCCGAGATCAGCCGCATGGTCCGCCCCGACGTGAAGTGGTGGGATGGCGAGGTGCGCGTGATCTACCAAGGCATCGATGAATTGCACGAATCCATCGAGGGCCCCAGCGGCGACTGGTATTTCACCGGCAACTACCCCACCCCCGGCGGCACCGCCGTGGCCAACCGCGCCTTTGTCGCCTACTACGAAAAACTCGGCGGCCGCACCTACGACCTCGGGATTTGAGGTGGGAAGAGGGAAAACGAAGTTGCAGGGGGGCGGGTCAAAGGCAAGGGTGGGGGTATGGCATTATTGAATGGAAAAACAGCAGTGGTAACCGGTGCGGGCCGTGGGATCGGCGAGGCGATTGCGCGCCGATTTGTGGAAGCCGGAGCCCGCGTGGCCGTGCTCAGCCGCACCGAGCAAAACAGCGCCGCCGTGGCCGCCTCGATCAACGAAACCCACCCTGGAGCCGCCACTCCTTTTGCCGTGGATGTCGCCGATCCGGAGGCCTGCCTGGAAACCGGGCGCAAGGTGATCGAAGCGCTTGGCGGCGGGGTCGACATCCTGGTCAACAATGCCGGTGTCACCCGCGACGGCCTTCTCCTGCGGATGAAAGACGAGGACTGGGAAACCGTGCTCCGCACCAATCTCAGCGGCGCATTTCACATGCTCAAAGCCGTGCAGAGGCCCTTGCTCAAATCCCCCGCCGGACGCATCATCAACATCAGCTCCGTGATCGGTCTCATGGGCAACGCCGGCCAGGCCAACTACGCCGCCTCCAAGGCCGGCCTCATCGGCTTCACCAAATCCGTCGCCCGCGAATTCGCCTCGCGCGGCGTCACCGCCAACTGCATCGCCCCCGGATTCATTGTCACCGACATGACCGGCGCGCTCGCCGATGAATTGCAGGAGAAAATCCGCTCGGGCATTCCCCTCGGGCGCTTCGGCACCGTCGATGAAATTGCCGCCGCCGCGCTCTTTCTCGCCGGGCCGGATGCCGGGTTCATCACCGGGCAGGTGCTCACCGTCGATGGCGGCATGGTGATGTAGGCCCGGGCCGCTCAGCCATTCTTTTTTTCCGGTGCCATGCTGGTCATCCTACTGCGCCACGCCACCGCCGAGGGGCACGGGTTCAAACCCGATGCCGACCGCGCCCTCGTCGACAAAGGGTGGCTGCAAGTCGAGCGGGTGGCCGCCGCGGCCAAGCGCCTGAACCTCATGCCCGAACTGGTGCTCACCAGCCCGCTGCTCCGCGCCCGTGAAACCGCCCAAGGTGTCGCCACCCGCGCCGGATGGAGCGAACCCGTGGTCGCCCCCTGGCTCGGCCTCGGCATCGATGTCGAGGCCGCCCTGTCCGAACTCGACGGCCTGCGCCAATGTGAAAGCGTCTGCCTCGTCGGCCACGAACCCGACTTCTCCGGACTCGCCGGCCTGCTCCTCGGTGCGCCTGCCTCCCGCCTCCACGTGCGCAAGGCATCGCTCGTCGGGATTTTATGCGTCCGCCCCCGCCCCGGCGGCGGCTGCCTCGAATTTTTCGTCCCCAACCGCTTCCTCCGTGGCGAGGAGGGCAGCGCGGCGGAGGTGCGGGGATGACCACCCCCGCTCCCGCCCGCCGCCGCCTCGACCAATGCCTCGGCTCGCTCGGCGTCGCGCGCCGCGCCGAAGTCCCGCGCCTCTGTCGCGACGGCCGCGTCACGCTCCGCGACGGCACCGTCCTGCGCCAGGCTGCCACCAAGGTGGCTCCCCGTGATGTCCTGCTCGATGGCTCGCCCCTCCCTTATCCCGAGGGGTTGTTTATCCTCCTTCACAAACCGCTCGGCTACGTGTGCAGCCACGATGCCAACGAGGGCGACCTCGTCTACGACCTGCTGCCCGCTTCCTGGCGCAACCGCCGCCCTTCCGTTTCCACCATCGGGCGCCTCGACAAAGACACCTCCGGCGTGCTCCTCCTCACCGACGACGGTCAGGCCGCCCACCGCCTCGCCTCACCCGCCTCCCACGTGGAAAAATCCTACCTCGCCACCGTCGACCACCCCCTCGACCCCTCGCTCACCGCGCGCTTTGCCGAGGGCATCGCCCTGCGCGGCGAACGCACCCCCTGCGCCCCGGCCGCATTCGAAATGCTCTCCGAAACACAGGCCCGGGTCACCGTCTGCGAGGGGCGCTACCACATGGTCCGCCGCATGCTCGCCGCCTGCGGATGGAAAGTAACCGCCCTCCACCGCGAACGCTTCGGCCGCTACCAACTCGACGACCTCGCCCCCGGCCAATGGCGTGACACCCCCGACCCCGACGGCAGAATCCGCATGCCGTGAACGAAACAAG
>SLCJ01000060.1 GCA_007125835.1 Verrucomicrobiales bacterium
CCGCCACCCAAACCCCAGCCATCTCAACTATACAAGGATCCGCTGGCTACTTGCAAGAAAATTTACAAGCACTTCCGTTAAAATACCTGACCCTAATTCAAATTTTAGTTGCAAGGCTCTGGATCCCCTCGAATCGCGACCTCCTGCGCCCAGCCCGATCCCCACAGCAGTCGCCGAGGTCGGCCTTCTTCAAGGGCCCACCCAGACAAGTCATGCCGACAAAATTTTTTTCTTGGCTTTTATTGCATTGGAGGATACCCTTCGGGTATGAAAACAGGGCATTTGTTGTTGATTCCCCTTCTTTGCCTGCCGACGGTGCTGGCGGCGGGGGACTACCACACCTTCCGCGACCCGGACATGACCCGCGAGTTCGAGGCCCGGATCACGGGTTTTGACGCGGAATCAGGCCGTGTCTCCGTGGTCATGCGCGATGGCAGGAGAGGAGCATTCGGCCTCGATTCCATCTCGGAGGAGGACCAAAAGGTCGTGCGCGACACCGCCGTGGATCTGGCCGTGGCCTCGCGCCTGGATGTCCGCCCCAGCGAACGGACCGAGCGCGGCGAGCGGGGTGAAGAGGGGAATTTCTTCGTGGTGCCGGTGACCGCCGGATTCGACATCGAGGTGACCAACCGCAATGAGAACCCGGTGGAGGGTGTCGAAATCCGCTATCGCGTTTATTTCAGCAGGGCTGTCCGAGGCACCAACGAGCGCACGGGAAGGGCCGAAGTGAATCACGTGCAGGAGCACATCGAAGGCAATGAAACGCTTAGTTCGCTCGCCTTCGGTCAGAGAGTCACGGTAGAAACCACCGATGTGGACCTCAGAGAAATGCGCCAGAAACCGCTTTCTCAATGCACTGGCGGTGGATGAGCGGGCCCCGTTCGCGAGCGTGCTCGCATCGACCGTCTGGATGGCATCGTAATCAAACTCTACCGCAACGGAAGGGAATTGCGCCGATTTGAGTCGGACTCCAGCCTCGCCGAGGAGTGGACAGACTAATTGTCACCCCAACGCAGCGTTCTCTTTTTCCAAAGGCCCGGTTTCCAGGTGGAAATCGGGCCCTTGCATTTTCGGGCCAAGCGCCCTGGCTGCGGCGGGCGGAGGTCGCTACACGCCCACCCCACTGCAAAGGACTTAATCAAACCAAGCCCGCTTCAATCTCAAACACCTCGCGTGCATCGCTGATCGCGCCAGTCACGGCCGCCGCCGCCACCATCACCGGGCTCATCAGGACAGTTCGCCCCACAGGGCTTCCCTGGCGTCCTTTGAAATTGCGGTTGCTAGAGCTGGCGCAAAGCTGGTCGCCCACGAGTTTATCCGGGTTCATGGCCAGACACATCGAGCACCCGGCCCCGCGCCACTCGAAGCCCGCCTCCTCAAAAATCCTGTCGATACCCTCCTGGCGGCACTGCGCCGCCACAATCTGCGACCCGGGCACGGCGATTGCCTTCACCCCGTCGGCAACTTTCCGCCCCTTCAAATAGCGCGCCACCTCACGGAAATCGGAGAGCCGCCCATTCGTGCAAGAACCCAGAAATGCCACATCGATGGGGATGCCCTGCACTGGTCGCCCCGGCTCAAGCTTCATGTAGGCAAGCGCCTCCTCGATAGTGGCTTTCTCCGCAGGCGAGGACGCCCGGGCCGGATCGGGCACCACCCCGTCGATAAACGCACCATGGTCCGGCGAAATCCCCCACGTGACAGAAGGCGCAATGTCAGCGGCGTCGATCTCGACCACATCGTCATAATCCGCATCGGCATCCGAGGCAAAAGCCAGCCAGCGCGCGGCCGCCTCATCGAAGGCGTCGCCGCGCGGCACATAGGGCCGGTCACGGAGAAAATCCACGGTTTTCAGGTCGGGATTGACATACCCGCAACGCGCTCCGCCCTCGATCGACATGTTGCAAACCGTCATCCTCTCCTCCATCGAAAAGTTGTCGAAGACCTCGCCGCCGTATTCATACGCGTATCCTATCCCGCCTTTGGCTCCGAGCACCTTGATGATGTGGAGCACCACATCCTTGGCATACACCCCGGGGCGCAGTCGCCCGTTCACGTTGATCCGCCTGACTTTCAGGCGCCCCATGGAAATCGTCTGCGTGGCCAGCACATCGCGCACCTGCGTGGTGCCGATGCCGAAGGCAATCGCCCCAAACGCACCGTGAGTCGCGGTGTGCGAATCCCCACACGCAATCGTGGTCCCGGGCTGGGTGATCCCCTGCTCCGGACCCACCACATGGACAATCCCCTGCCTGCCGCTGCTGAGGTCAAAGTAGGTGATCCCAAATTCCTCGACATTCTGCCGCAGCTCGCGAATCATCGCATCCGCCAGAGGATCGGAAAACGGCTCCTCAAATTGATCCGTCGGCACAATATGGTCCACCGTGGCAAACGTTCGATCAGGAAACCGGACCTCAAGCCCCAGATCACGCAGCATCCCGAAGGCCTGGGGACTGGTCACCTCATGAATGAGATGCGTGCCAATAAGCAATTGAGCCTGGCCGTTCGGCAATTCGCGAACGACGTGGGCGTCCCATACTTTGTCGTAGAGTGTTTTTCCCATAGATGGCTGAGGGGTTGATGGGGCAGGATTCAGCGGCCGCTGCAGCCAGATTCCGTGCCTGCGGGCCGCACGACCCATTCGAGCCCACCAGTTTACGCGGATCCCGGGCAAAGGGAAGGCAAATCTTCAACGGCCGACAGGCGGATTTTCCGCTCCCGCTGCCGCATTCGCCCGCCGAATTCCAGAGATGTAAAGAGCGATCGCCGCCCAGATCAAAACGAACGAGCCCAAACGCCACAGCGGCAGTGCCTCCCCATACACCAACCAGCCAATCAAAAACTGCAAGCTTGGCCCGAGAAACTGCAACATCCCAAGCGTCCCCAGGTTGATCCTCCGCGCCGCCGCCGCAAAGAGCAACAATGGCGTCGCCGTCACGATCCCCGACCCGGCCAGCAGGAAAATCTCAACCGGTGAGCGCTCCATCATCGGCACGGCCGGCAAGAACCAGAGCAAAACCAGGGCCACCGGCAACCACAACACCGTCTCCAACGATGACCCCGTGATCGCTCCCAACGGCGAATACTTGCGCAGGATGCCGTAGGCACCGAAACTCAGCGCCAGACAAAGCGCCACCCACGGAAACACCCCCGCCACCACCACCGGAGCCGCCACCCCACAAGCCGCCAACCCCACCGCCCACACCTGACGCCGCCCCAAGCTCTCGCCGAAAAAAAGCCGCCCAAACAGCAAAAACACCAGCGGATTGATGAAATACCCCAACGCGCCATCGAGAATCCTCTCATTGACCGTCGCCCATATATAAAGCCACCAGTTGAGAGCGAGGAACAGACCGGCGGCAAAGTGTATCGCCAGCACCTGCGGACGCAGGAACGAATCCACCAGTGCCCGACCTCCACCCCGCGCAAGAACCAAGGGCAGCAGAAACAAAAACGACCACGCAAAACGGTGCGCCGCCACAACCAACGGCGGCACCGACTCCAGCGATTTCCAGTAAATCGGCAACAGCCCCCAGAGCACGAATGCGCCACAGGCCATCCACAAACCACCCAGATCATCCTCTGGTCCCCACTTGCTCTTATAGCCGCTCTCCGATCTCATCGCCCCACCATGGGCTTCCCCCCGACCCGGCGCAAGCCCCGCATCACCTCTCGAGGCGGAAAATACCTTCGCCCAGCGTTCTTGTACCCTCGTCGGCACGAAAGAGGGGACGCCTGACCGGGGCTGGGATGCCGAACCTTGACCGTGGAGGCACCTGATAGTTTACCTGTCAAATATCTCGTCCCATTTGCATGACAGAACAGGAAATTGAACACGTATTGAGTTTAGTTTTTGGTCTATAAATAATTATTATTTAAAAAGGAAAAGATGAAGATGAGAACCATCAATTTACGTTTCTGGAAAATCATCGCCGCGGCGATCATGCTGGCATCTTCGGCGATCTTGGCCGATGAGCAGATGACGCCTTATGCCGGAGTGCCCGGCTGGGAAGAGTCCCGCGAAGAGCGCATGGATTGGTGGCGAGAAGCACGCCTCGGGCTGTTCATTAACATGGGACTCTACAGCGTCGCAGGAGGATATTGGCCGCCAGATCCAGAAACCGGCACGCGATATCCGCAAGACTATTCAGAGTGGATACAATGCTGGGCAGGCGTAACACCGCGCGACCTCCACAACAAGACCATTGATGGCTTTACAGCGAAGAATTTCGATCCGGCCGGCTTGGCCGAATTGGCACGCCGAGCGGGCATGGGATACGCAGTCTTTGATACCAAGCACCATGACGGCTTCACTCTCTTCAACAGTCAAGCCGATTATTCAATTCAAAACGAAGTCGCCGGCACAACCAACATATCCCCGGAAGGACGCGACCTCACGGC
>SLCJ01000302.1 GCA_007125835.1 Verrucomicrobiales bacterium
GGTGAGCGATAGCCTCACAGCTATCCGTTGTTGGACGGGCCCGCTCCTGCGGTGTCGGCGCGAATGACGCGGGGTATGCGTTTTCTATTTCCGCCTGATCCTGAGTTGGTTACGGGAGCGGTTGTCATCCGTCGGGGTGCTCAGCGCCGTTGGCGGTGGCCATGGGCTTTGCGGCGCAGCCGCAAAGCCCATCCGGGACGCGCCGTGTGGCAAGGACGTCCTCGATTGTTTTGATACCAAGGACGGGAGGCTGCGGTTTAGGTCGATGGCAGGCTTGCTCGCCTCTTTTAGGCGCACACGTTCCCATCGCCTACCGTCGGGAAGGCGTTTGACTGGACTCGGTGTTGCGATGTCAGGGTTCATCGTGGGGGTGTCTCGGTGGTCCGCGTGGTTTGATGGTGGCGATAAGCTCCATCTCCATCCGGCAGTGCGGACAACGCGGGATTGGGGGCTCGGGCAGCACAGGTTTGGGTTCGTCGAGTTGGCCGCACACCAGCGCGCGCATGCGCAGCCGGGTCTTGCGCGCCGCGCCGCTCATCCAGCCGTGGTGGCGAACCCTCACAAAATCCTTGGGCAGCAGAGGTGCAATCCAGGCTCTCAGATTCTGCGTGATCGGGATGGGCCTACGGGATGCGGTTTTCGCCTGACCCGCCCGCAACTCGATGATCCCTCGTTCGAGATCAATGGCGGACCAGTCGAGGCGGTTCAACTCGGCCATGCGGATACCTGAAAACGCGCCAATCGCCAAAATGGGGATCACGTGAGGCGGAGCGGCATGAAGGATTTTGCGCATCACATCCGGGGTGAACACTGCCACATTTTCGTAGCTCTTGACTTTTACCTTCTTGAGTTGCTCGGCCGCAGTCATCTGCTCGGCGGGCAGGCAGTTTTGCAAACGGGCGAAGGAAAAGAGCACCTTCACGCAGATCAGCATGCCATTGCGGGATTTGGCCGACAGATTCAAACCCCGCAGCCAGCCGTCCATGTCCGAGGAACTGACGCCGGGGATTCACCCGGGAACGCCTGGCCAAAGCGTGTGAGGACGGTTTTCAAGTTCAAAAGATAGGCTTTGCTGACACCGTCCTGTTCCCCTCTTTCCCCGCTTGGGAGCACGGGGCTTCCGGGAGCCTGTGCTCGATGTCACCATTTTGTCACCACCCGTGTTCATGACCCGGAAATGGTGTCAATTTCAGTGGTTTTTGTTCCGCGTAACCCCTTGAAATTGAATGGGTTGTAAGGAAGTACGCGGGCAGGGACTCGAACCCTGGACCAATTGGTTAAAAGCCAACTGCTCTACCAACTGAGCTACCCGCGCGTTGGTGGCATCCTTTTCGGACGGGTCGGGAGTTTCGCACGGCTTGCCAGGATACGCAAGTAAAGACTTTGGGTTTTTCCCGGGGCCCTGTGCGGGGTGTGGCGTGTGGCTTACGGTTGGGAGATGGGCTTACTGCGAGCCCGGGCGGTAGGGGCGCTTTTCGATGTGGGCGATCATTTCGCCGGCGAGGAAGAGCGAGCCGGTGGCGAGGGTGGGCTCCGGGTGGGCGCGAGCGGCGGTCAGGGCCTCGGCGGGGGAGACGGCGGTGGTGATGTCGTTTTCGGCGATACCAAGGTTGTTTGCCGCGGCGGCCAGGGTTGCGGTGTCGGTGGCGCGGGGAGAGCGGAAGGGTGTGAAGATCCAGCGGGCGGCGATGGGGGTGAGGCGTTCCATCATGCCGCGGGCGTTTTTGTCGTCGGCGGTGCCGAAGATGATGGTGGCTTTTTGATTGGGGAAGGATTCCTGCCAAGTGGCGGCGAGGATGTCGCAGGCTTCCGGGTTGTGTGAACCGTCGATGACGAGTGATCCGTCGCGCCTGATGTCGAAGCGGCCGGGCCAGTGGGTGTTGGCCAGTCCGAAGCGGAGTGACTCGACGCGCAGTTTGTATCCTGCGGCGTGTAGGCATTCGGCGGCGAGGGCGGCGTTGAGTGCCTGGTGGCTGCCGGCGAGGGAAATCGGGTAGCCGGAGAGGGGGAGGTCGACGATGCGGAGCTGAGCGTTCTTCTCCCGCGCCGTTTCGGCGATGACTTCTGCGGCTTCGGGCGGCTGGGGAGCCGAGAGGACAGGTTTTCCGGGGCGGATGATGGCGGCTTTTTCGGCGGCGATTTTCTCAAGCGTGTCGCCGAGCCACTGCATGTGGTCCATGCCAATGCGGGTGAGGACGGCGACGTCTGCCGGCACGGCGGTGGTGGCATCGAGCCGCCCGCCCATGCCGGTTTCGAGGAAGAGCAGTTCGCAGTGGCTGGCTTTGAAATGGCGGAGGGCTGCGGCGAGGGCGATTTCGAAGAAGGTGGGATGGTATTCCCAGGAGGCGACGCGTTGGCGGATGACACGAAGGTGGAGGTCGAGGTCTTCGTCGGAGATCTCGCGTCCGTCGACGCGGATGCGCTCATGAAAGCGAACGAGGTGGGGAGAGGTGAACAGTCCGGTGCGGAGGCCCGAGGCGCGGGCGACACTTTCCGCGAGCGCGCAGACGGAGCCTTTGCCGTTGGTGCCGGCGATTTGAACGATCCGGGTGGTGGGCGGCGGGAGGAGGTCATTCTCCTCGATCAGGCGGCGCATGTTGTCGAGTCCCAGTTTTACGCCGAAAAACTGGGTGGTGAAAAGCCAGTCGAGGGCGGATTTAGGGGCCATGATTGGGGAAGGGAGAGGGTTAGGGGCTGCGGGCTGGAGCGGGAATTTTCCCGGTTAGGGCGCGAGGTATGCGACGAGGCGGGAGAGCTGCTGGCGCAGGTCGCGGCGGGGAACGATGCGGTCGACCAGGCCGTGTTCTAGCATGAACTCGGCGGTCTGGAATCCGGGGGGGAGGTTCTGGTGGGTGGTCTCTTTGACGACGCGCGGGCCGGCGAAGCCGATCATGCAGCCGGGTTCGGCGAGGATGACGTCGCCGAGGGTGGCGAAGGAAGCGGTGACGCCGCCGGTGGTGGGATGGGTGAGCACGGAAATAAAGGGCAGACCGGCCTCGTGGTGGCGGGCGAGCGCCCCCGAAGTTTTCGCCATTTGCATGAGTGAGAGCATGCCTTCCTGCATGCGCGCTCCGGACGAGGCGCTGAGGAGGATGACAGCGATTTTCTGTTTGGTGGCGGTTTCGACGATGCGGGTGATTTTCTCGCCGACCACCGATCCCATGGACCCGGCGAAAAAGCGGAAGTCCATGATACCGAGGGCAATGGGCTTGGAATCGAGGGTGGCGAGGCCGGTGCGAACGGCGTCGTTCATGCCTGTGGTGGAGCGGAGGCGGGCGACCTTTTCGTCGTATTGGTGGAAGCCGAGGGGGTTGGTGGAGGTGAGTTCGGAGTCGGCCTCCTGCCAGGAATCCGGGTCTGTGAGGCTGGCGACGCGCTCGGAGGAGGGCATGGGAAAATGGTGGCCGCAGTGGCGGCAGACGCGCAATTCCTGGCGGAGCTCGAGTTCGTGGAGCACCTCGCCGCAGGAGGGGCATTTGTGCCAGAGCCCTTCGGGAAGGTCGGTCTTGCGGTCGGTGCGGGCTTTGAGGAGCGGTTTTTTGAAGATGGGCATGATGGGTGGGGCGTGGGGGAAGGGGGATGGGGGATGGGTTGAGGCGGCGGCGAACCCTGTGCGTTGTGCTTGATTATTCTAGCCCTGTCGCGGTGGGAAATCCACGGCAAATGCGTGGGGGACGTGCCGGTTCCGGGTCGGCGGGTGATTTTTTCCAGTGGGCGAGAGTATCGCGCTTGACGAGAGCGCCTCGGCGGTCCAAATGTGGCGTGCATGAAAGAGACGATGTTGCTCGACGAAGCGGGTGTGGCCTCGGCCGTCGGGCGTGTTGTGGAAAGCATCGCCGGACAGGGGCGTGATCTGCCTTTGGTATTGGTGGGGATTCACACCCGGGGTGTGCCTGTGGCGCGGCGTGTGGCGGCGGCGCTGGGCAATGCGGTGGCGGGGATCGGCACGTTGGATATTTCGCTTTACCGGGACGATTTGGATAGCCGGGGGACCTTGCCTGTATTGCGGGGCAGCGACATACCGGCACCGGTGGACGGGGCGCGTGTGGTGCTTTGCGATGATGTGCTTTTCACGGGGCGGACGATCCGGGCGGCTCTGGACGGGATCACCGCCTTGGGGCGGCCGGCGCGTGTTGAGTTGGCGGTGCTGGTGGACCGCGGCGGTCGCGAGCTGCCGATTCAGGCGGACCATGTCGGCCATGCGGTGGAGACGAATGCCAGCCAGCGGGTGCGTGTGCGGTTGTCGGAGACGGATGAAGGGGATTGTGTGATGTTGTATGAAGTCGGGCCGGAGGGGGACTCATGAAAGTGCCGCCGCGCAAGAAGGACCTGATCGATATCCGCTCGTTGTCGCGGGAGGAGGTGGAGTATCTGCTGGAGTCGGCGAAACCGTTCAAGGAACTTTTTAGCCAGTCGGTGAAAAAGGTGCCGACACTGCAGGGCAAATCGGTGCTGACTTTGTTTTACGAGCCGTCGACACGAACCCGTTCGTCGTTTGAAATCGCGGCGAAGAGGCTTTCGGCTGACGTGACGAATTTCGCGGTTTCGACCTCGGCGGTGGTGAAAGGCGAGAGCATCCTCGACACGGTGGACACGCTGCAGGCGATGCGCGTGGACTATGTGATCGTGCGCCATCAGGCGTCAGGCGTTCCGGGATTGATTGCGCGGCACACGCGCGCGAGTGTGTTGAATGCGGGGGACGGCTGGCACGCGCATCCGACGCAGGCGCTGTTGGATGCATTTACGCTGCGCGAGGTGCATCCGGAAACGGCGGGGCGGCGGGTGTTGATTGTCGGCGACTTGCAGCATTCGCGTGTGGCGCGTTCGACCAGTCGGATTTTTCACATGCTGGGGGCAGAGGTGGCGGCGCTGGGGCCGGGGACGCTGGTTCCCAGTCACCGCCCGGAGTGGTTGCGCACGTTTTCTAATTTCGAGGCGGCCTTCGCGTGGCGTCCGGATGTGATCTATTTGTTGCGAGTGCAGCGGGAGCGCCAGCACGACCAGTTTTTTCCCAGCGTGCACGAATACCACCACCAGTATGGGGTGACGGCCGAGCGCCTGAACCGGATTCGCGGCGAAGGGATTCACATCATGCATCCCGGCCCGGTCAACCGCGGGGTGGAACTGGTGGACGCGGTGATGGATTATGAGCGAACGCTGATCAACCGGCAGGTGGAGAATGGCATCGCCGTGCGCATGGCGGTGCTCTACTGGCTGAAACCCGGAACGGAGGAACGTCATGGCTGAGCCGAGCATCACGTGGATTCAAGGGGCGACAGTGGTCGACAGCGAAGGGAGTCGCGAGGCGGATGTGCTCTTTTGCGATGGGAAAGTGCGGGCGGTGGGTGCGGTGGGAGCGATGGGAGATGTGCCGGAGGGTGCTGCGGTGGTGGATGGCCGGGGGCGGATTTTGATGCCGGGTTTGTTTGACATGAATGCCCACCTGCGGGAGCCGGGGCGCGAGGACAAGGAGGATATGGCCACGGGTTCGGCGGCGGCGGTGCAGGGCGGCGTGACGGGCCTGCTGGCGATGCCCAACACCGATCCGCCCGTGGACAGCGCAGGCATGGTGCAAAGCGTGACCGATCTGGCTGCGGCAAAATCGCCGATCCCCATTTTCCCGGCGGGATGCCTGACCAAGAGCCGCGCTGGTGCCGAGATGGCTGCGATTGGCGAGATGGCCTGTCTCGGCGTGAAACTGCTCACCGACGATCCCTCGCCGGTGGAAGATGCTCAGTTGTTACGAAGGCTGATGGAGTATGCGAGGGGATTCGATCTGATCGTGGCTTCGCATGCGACGACACCCGCGCTGGTGCGGGGTGGGTCGGTGAACGAGGGCGAGGTGGGATATTTTCTGGGGCTGGGCGGCATGCCTTCCATGGCGGAGGAGATTGCGATCTTCCGCGATGTGGCGATCGCCCGGCATACAGGATGCCGCCTGCATATCCAGCATGTTTCCTCGGCGCGCGGGCTTGAGGTAATCCGGCGCGCGAAGGAGGAGGGAATACCGGTGACCTGCGAGGCGACGCCCTTGCATTTGATTTTCGATGATTCGGCGGTCTGTGGGTATGATACCCGATTCAAAATGGACCCGCCCCTGAGGGCGGTGGAGGACAGGGAGGCGTTGCTGGAGGGATTGCGCGACGGTACGGTGGACGTGATTGCCAGCAATCACGCTCCGCATAGTGTGTTTGAAAAGAACACGGATTTCGCCAGCGCGCCTTTTGGAGCGAGCTTGTTCGACACGCTGCTGCCGGCGCTTCATCACCATGTGTTGGCCGAGGGTGGGCTTTCGCTTGAGATTCTGGTTGAAAAATTTTGTTTGGCTCCACGGCGGCTGCTGGGTCTGCCGGAGCCTGGATTCCGCGAGGAGGCAGCGGTGGACGCAGTGCTTTTTAATCCGGCCGACGGGACGGAGGTCAGCCAGACATTTCTCAAATCCCGCGGGTGCAACAACCCGTTCCTCGGCCAGACGCTGCAGGGCCGGGTGGAAGGAGTTTGGCTTGGCGAAAAGCGCCTGTTGGGGTGATGGGGTGTTGGTTGGAGGCAAGTGGAGGGCGGAGTACGGAGGGCGGGCCGGGAGCGCTGGGGGGATCCAGAACCACGGATGGATGCGGATGAACACGGATCTGCGTGAGCATGGAGCAGAGAGACGCGAGCAAAGAGAAAAGAGCAAGAGGTCAGGGAAAACAAACAGGGGCGCACGCAAAAGCCCAGCCACACCCAATTCGGCAACCGCCCTCATCGATCCCGATGACCAATGACTAATGACTTATCCCACATCACCCGGGCGGACTAAAGATCCGCGCTCCAAAGAGGCCCATCCTCTCAGCACTTCGCGTCTTTGGGGATTTGCGTGAGTTTCTCTTTTCATCCCCATGCGTGCTCTTCCAAGCTCAACGCATTCCATTCGCGTTCATCCGCGTTCATCTGTGGTTCTGGATTTCTTCCCCAGCGGTCCTGCATGCTGATATTTGCTTCGAGTTGTTTTCGGGGTTCAATCCTCCCCGGGAATCACAGCGCGCCGAGATCGGCGAGAGACTGGTCGAGGATGCGGATGAGTTCGCCGATGGATTCGGGTGTCTCGTCGCCCATGTTCGAGATGCGGAAGGTCTTGCCTTTGATTTTGCCGTATCCCATATTGATGGCGACACGGTATTTGTCGCGCAAAATTTTGTTCCAAGCTCCGAGATCGAGATCGCGGTTGTTGCAGAAGGTGGTCAGGCTCTTGGAACGGTAGCCCTCGCCGGCGAAATGCTCGAATTTGCGCTGGCTGCCCCACTGGTGGATCATCGCATTGAGCGCTTCGTGGCGTTTGTAGCGGTTTTCGATTCCTTCCTCGACGATGCGCTGAAGTTGGTGCGCCAAGCCGTAGATCAGGGAGATGCACGGTGTGGAGGGCGTGGCGAAGTTGGCGGCGTTTTTCTCGAATTCGAGGAAGTCAAAATAGTATCCACGGTCGGGTGTGTCGGCGGCGCGTTCGAGCGCGCGCTCCGAGACGGCGAAGGGAGCGAGGCCCGGGGGCAGCGCCAGCGCCTTTTGAGAGCCGGTGAGTACGACATCGATGCCGAGGGCGTCCATCTCGATGGGTACGGCGGAGAAAGAGGATACGGTGTCAACGACAAGCATCACGTCTGGAAAGTCGCGAACCACGGCGGCGAGATCGGCGAGCGGGTTGAGCACGCCGGTCGAGGTTTCGTTGTGGACCAGGGTGACAAGGTCGTAGTCGCCACCTTCCAGGGTGCGCCGGAGGTCTCCGGGGAGGATGGGTTGGCCCCATTCGACAGCGAGCCGGTCGGCCTCGCGTCCGCAGCGGAGGGTGACGTCGTGCCACTTGTCGGAGAAGGCTCCGCAGCAGCAGTTGAGCACGCGCTTGGAGGAAAGATTGCGGATGGCTGCCTCCATGACACCCCATGCCGAGGAGGTGGAGAGAAAGACGGGGCGTGCCGTGCCCATGAGTTCGCGCATGACGGGCATGACCTGCTCGTAGAGAGCGGAAAATTCGGAGCCACGGTGGCCGATCATGGGTTGGCTCATGGCTTCAAAGGTCTCGGGGGACACTTCGATCGGACCGGGGATGTAGAGCTTGACGTGGGGCTGGTTGCGCATGGACGCGGATGGAATTCGGTGTGAAATGGGGTTGTGGCGTAGCCGGAGGAGTCGGCGCGCTTTGGGTACTATAGCATAGGGGAGAATTTCGTTTTGTCTCGGAAAACATTGGGGTGGTCATGGGGCATAGGCTGCATTGGGATCGATGAGGGTAGGGTGGTTGCCGAATTGGGTGTGTCTGGGCCTTTGCTTTCTCAGGCGCTGTTTCGCTTCGCGGGAAGGCTCCCAATGATCGCCTCCACGTTGCCGTGCTCACGCGCTTTCTCGTCGCGGCATCTGCGAGTAATCGTTTGTCAAGACAAAGACTTCTTGGATAATGCGTTCGATCAAGTGATTCCTTGTTGCCATGTCTTCCAACTGAAAGACTTGGTCAGTCAGCTCTTGGAGTCTGTTCGCAATGCGGAATTTCATTACGGTTTGCCTGAAAAGAGCCCCTTCCATACCGGTCTCGGCGACAAAATCCCTGAACCGGGCGAGATTCGTCTCAAAGTTCCCAGCAGAGCGCCTGCACAGAAACGGGAACAAGTCTGGTTTTTCTTCTTCGGATTCATGGGGTGGTTGGTGTCTCCCGCTATTTTTCCTGCCCTTGGTGGTGCCTCATGATCCACTGCGAAAGTCAATGGGTTTCAGGAAGTGGGAATGGGGGTGTCTCTGCGTTTGCGGTTGTGTGGGGGCGGAAAAATAAGGTAACCGATTCCCAATCCACGAGACACGAGCCTGATCAGCCTTTCGTGGCGGGCTCTGATTTACTTGTCTCGGGCTTGCTCGGAGCAGCAGCATCGTCGTGAATCGCAGCCGATGCGTAGCAACACCCCCCAACGCGGCTCATCCAGGTTGCGCGCGCATCCGGCTCCATGCATGATTTCCCGGGGGTAGGTCAGGATGTTTGAGCCTGTCCTCAAGCGCCGGGGAATCTCGACCAAGGAGGGGCGATCTACCATCGCCCGAGGATGGGGAAGCAAATGGTGTGGAACGAAGTGCCTTTTCATTTTCCCCTTCATTCACATCGGCGAAGGAGGTTCGCCCTTCCTTGGGAAGCAGCCGCCCTCAAGCGCTGCGGCATCTCGACCCCCCCTCAGGGCTCTGCGGTTTGTGCGCTTCCGGCTTCCTGGGGCGGTTCGGCGGGCGGGTTGTCGGAGTGGGGGAGGCGTCCGTCTTCCCAGAGGAAGTGTTCGAGGCGGATGCGTTGGGCGATGGCTCGGGCCTCGCGGGCGCGGGGTGCTTCGGAGCGGCCGATGCGTTCGGCGAGGGCGGCGGCGGCGCGCCAGTTCTCCTGTCGGCCGAGCAGTTCGATGGCGCTGATGGCGCAGCGGAACGACCAGTAGGTTTCGGGCACGGGCTGGTCGGGCAGAAAGTGGGAGTCGATGACGCCGTACCAGATTTCGAGTGCTTCGGCGGAGTCGCCTGCGATCTCGGCGGCGCGTCCGAGGAACCAGGTGGCGCGGTTGCGCCAGTATTCGGAAGCCCCGGGGTCCTGGCGCAGGCGGCTGAGCAGGCGTAGCGCCTCGCGGGTGTGGGTTTCATCGTCTGTGGGATCGAGGAGCAGGGTTTCGGCGAGCTGCGCCTGCAGGGAGCGTCGGTCTTCTGCTTCCGGGGCGGGGTCGGAGTTGAGGGTTTCGCGCAGCAGGTTGATGGCGGAGGAAGCGTTGCCCTGGCGGAGGAGGATTTCGGCTTGTTTGCGGCGCGCGGCGAAACGCAGTGGCCCTTCGAGGTCAGCGACTTGTTGGAAAAGATCGATGGCCTGGTCGAGGCCGGCTTCGGTGAGGATCAGCGAACTGGAGCGGGCGGCTTGGAACAAGGAGTGCTCGCGCAGGGGGCTGTCGAGTCGGGCGACTTGTTGGAACAGGGCGCGCGAGCGGGCGTGATTGCCAGCGGCGGCTTCGGTCTCGGCGGCCTTGAAAAGGATCTCGGCTGCGAGCGGTGACTCGTGCCAGTTTTCGAGAAAGTGGTCGGCGGCGGCGATGGTGGCCCGGTGATCGCCCTCCAGATCGGCGGCCCAGACCATCAGATAGTCCCTTTGTTCCAGAATCGTCGCCGGGGCGTCTTCCGGGATGCGCAGCAGGCGGTTGCGGGCTTTGTCCGGTGCCGGCGGATCCTCCCGCAGCGCAATTTCGGCGAGCACGATCTCGGCGCGGTAGTGCATTGGGTCGTCGGGGGCGGCGCGGAGGTAGCGCCAGATCATGAGTCGGGCGAGGGCCACGTCGCGGCTGCTGAGGTAGAGGCCGCGTTCGAGGAGGAGCCTTGCGGCGAGGAGCTGCCGGTCTTCTCCGCTGTCGGAAAGGCGGTCGACGATGTCCTCAAATGTTTCGGAATCGTCTTCCAGGAAAGCGAGCACGCCGGTGTTGAACAGGATGGGGACCGCATCTTGCAGCCGGGCTCCGGGGGCGGCACGGGCAAATTCCTCCAGCGCCTCGCGCGGGCGACCGCTGTCATAATGGTGGACTGCTTCCAGGTAGGCAAGGCGTGATTCCTGGGCGGGTGTGAGCGTTTCACCGCGCAGGGGTTCGAGGAGCGGGATGGCTTCCCCGGCGTCGCCATTTTTCAGCAGCAGGGAGGCCAATTCGAGGCGGACGTTGAATGTGGCGGGGGCTTCTGGGTGGTTTTGCAGCACTTTGCGCAGCGGTGCCGCCGCATCTTCGGGGGAATCCTGAAGGCGTGACAGGCTGAGGGCGGCGAGGGCCGCCAGGCGGGGATTTTCTGCGGACGTCCAGGTGTTGACCCGGGGGTCTTCAGCGAAGCCGGGGATTTGCTGTGCCAGGTCGAGTGCATGTTCCAGCAGTGGGCTTTGCGGGCGACTGTTGACAAAAGCGACCAATTCGTCCAGCGCGTCGCTTGTGAGGCCGAGCTGCAGCCTGCCGTGCAGGATGCCGATTCGAGCGGCGTCCCGGGCTTCAATCGGGATGGGAGGGTCTGCGGCGATGGCACTTCGAAAGGCGGCGATGGCCGTTTCGCCTTCCTCGCGCAACAAGGCGATGCGCCCTTCCAGATAGAACCGGGCCGCTGCGAGTGCGGGGTCGTCCATGCGGGACAGGGCGTCCAAGGCCGCAGCGGTGTCGTCGAGTCGTTCGAGAAGGAGCAGCAACTCGGCCTCTCGGATCAGCGCGTAGCGGGCCAGAGGAGTGGAATCGGCGGCCTTGGCGGCGATGCGTGCCGACTCCAGCGCGGCCTCCGGCTCGCGCAAAAGAATAAGCAGGTCGGCCCTGAGGAGGGCGGCTCGGGCCAGTAGATTGCCGGAGTCGCGTTGCATGAGATTCTCGAGCCGTTCTTCCGCCATGTGGATCAGGCCCCCGGCAAGCAGTGCTCGCGCGCTCCAATAGTCGGCCTCGCCGGTGTCGGGGAGGGTGGCGGATGCCAGGTGGGCGACTTCAGCGACCTGGCCTGAGCGCACGGCGGCTTCGAGAGTGAGGAGGTTGAGGTCGGCGTGGTGGTTGGGATCGAGTGATTCCACCTTGGCCAGTTCGAGGGCGCGCTGGAGTGCGATCTCGGGAAGGTTGTCGGCCATGGCGCGGCGAATCCCCTCAATTGCCTCGTCCGGGGTGGCCGCACCGGTTCCCAGCGGTGCCAGCCCGAAAAGCGCTGCGGCGAGGCAGCACTTTTTCAGCAGCGATGAAAAAAGGGGGCGGCGCATGATCCGGTGCGGGTTATCGGCCCATCACGAAATCATAGACTTTCCGGTCGTCTTCTCCGGCGGACCAGACCACTCGCAGGAAGTCGGCCGGATGGATGCCATGATCCCGGAAGAAGCGCCGGTCGCCTCCGCAGCAATACATGATCTCGGGGCCGTTCTCGCCGCGCAGCTTGTTTCTGGCTTTTTGCAACACGCGGGGGAACCATCCCAGCCCCTCAAAGGTGTCCTCGCGCGCGGGCAATTCCTCCTCTGGCATGCATTTGGAGGAGGCGGTTCCGCTTTGGACATGGAGGAAATAGTCGCGCCGCACGGCGGCGATGAGCAGGGCGGTGGCGGGCGTCGGTGATCCGCCGCCGCCCCAGTCTTCAACAAAGTCGAAAAACTCCCTCGGCTGACAGCCTATGGAGGCGAGGAATTCGAGGTCGTCGGCGCTGAAGTAGCGGTCCAAATCGCGTGCACCTTTGCCATAAAGGGCCGTGCTGCGGTCAAAAAGGTCGAGAAATTGCTGATCCCATTCGAATGAAGACATGGTGGTAGTATCGCACGCCCCGCCGCTTCTGCCAAGCTGCCGTTTTGAACAAACAGGCCGTGCAACTCAACTTTAAAAATTTGCGGGGTCAGGTCTTATATGGTGGGTCTTGTGGGGAGAGGCGGGTTTTGGGAGTGCAAGTAAAATTCGCGAATTTTGGGACCAGGTCTTTTTAGGCGTTTTAGGCGGTTTTTGGCGATGGATGCTTTTTGCTGTGGAGGGAGGCGGAGAGGGATCAGCCGCTGATGGCGGCTTGGGGGCGGGGGATGCTTTGGAGGAAGGCGCAGATTTCTGCGGCGAGGGCTTCGCAGTCTTTGCGCCATGAGCGGGCGCGGCGGAGAGTTTTGACGCAGGGTTTCAGGCCGGTGAGTTCCACTTTTGGGATGCCGTTGCGGGCGAGTTCGTCGAGTTTTTCGGCGAGTCCGGTGAAGAAGGAAAGTTCGAAACCCTCGCCGGCGTCTGCAGCGAGGGTGTCGAGGTCGAGGTGAGCTGGAGGGGGTGTGAGGTCGAGGTGGCGGGCGATGTGAGCGGCTCCGATGTTGTGGAAGAGTTGCCTGGCTTTGGCGCGGAGTTGGTCGAGGGGGATGGCTCCGCCAGGAAAGTGGTTTTCGAGGTAGAGGAGTATGGCGTCGGCGATGTCGTCGCCCATCCAGTAGCTGCCGGTGACGCCGGCTTTGGCGGCGGCGTCGGCGATTTGGGTGCGCAGCCATTGGCGGTCGCAATGGACAGGCGGGAGGGAGCCGATCTGCAGCAGGGGTGTGGGGTGGCGGAAGCAGATCATGGTGTGGTGGGTTGGCGGGCGGGCCGGGGAAAGAGTTCCTGTTGCTCGGCGCGTCGGGCGGCGACCAAGTGTTCCATGGATTGGATTTCGTCGATGAATTCCTCGACGGCGGTGAATTTCCGGTAGACCGAGGCGTAGCGGACGTATGCGACGGGGTCGATGGAACGGAGCATGGTCATGACGCGGGCGCCGATGGCTTGGGAAGGGACTTCGCGTATGCCATCGGTCTGCAGTTCGGTCATGATTTCATCGACGGCCTGGTCGAGTTGGTTGATGGAGACGGGGCGTTTCTCGCAGGCCTTGACGAGACCGCGAAACAGCTTTTCCCTGTTGAAATCCTCACGACGCCCGTCGCGTTTGACGACGGACAGCGAGGCATTTTCGATTACCTCGTAGGTGGTGAAGCGGTGGCCGCAGTTGAGGCATTCGCGGCGGCGGCGAATGGATCCGCCGTCTTTGGAGAGGCGTGAGTCGACGACCTTGTCGTCCAGGGAACCGCAGTGAGAGCAACGCATGAGGGGCGGGAGGCTGCGCAAGATATGGGAATCGCCCTGGCCTTGCAACCCATATCTTGTGTTTTTCTGGGTTTTTTGTGAGGGGCGGGGGGCGCGGTCGCTTGAGTGGGTGGGTTGGTGCTTTGGTTGGAAATCGCGGAAAAGGGCCGGTGCGTTGTTGCGTGGGGCCGGGGATGCCCTATCGTCATTCATGGAGATAGTGAAAACGGTTGAGGAAACGCGGCAGGCGATACGGCGGCGCAAACCGTCCTGCATTGTATTGGTTCCGACGATGGGCGCGCTGCACGAGGGGCATACGGTGTTGATTGAGGAGGCGCGGGATCTGGCGGGTGAGAGTGGTGTGGTGGTGGTAAGTGTGTTTGTGAATCCCACGCAGTTCGGGCCGGAGGAGGATTTTGACGCGTATCCTCGTGATCTCGATGGTGATGCGGGGGTTTGCGCGGATGCGGGAGCGGATTTGATGTTTGCGCCGTCGGCGCAGGCGATGTATCCGGAGGGATTTTCGACGGTTGTGGAGGAGACGCAGTTGTCGCAGCATCTGTGCGGGGTGAGTCGGCCGGGGCATTTTTCCGGGGTATGCACGGTGGTGTTGAAGCTTTTGAATATCACCGGTGCCCAGTTGGCGGTTTTTGGCGAGAAGGATTTCCAGCAGTTGGGGGTAATCCGGCGGGTGGTTCGCGATTTGAATCTGGATGTGGAGATTGTGGGCGTGCCGACGGTGAGGGAGGACGACGGGCTGGCGATGAGTTCGCGCAACCGTTATCTTGACGGCGACCAGCGCCTGGCGGCGACGCGCCTGGCCTACGGCTTGGAGCTTGCGCGCGAGGCCTATTTTGGCGGTGAGCGGTCGGCGGAGGAATTGTTGTCGATTGTCGAGGACACGCTGGCTCCCTGTGGGTTCGCACGGGTGGACTACATTGAGTTGGTGGATGCGGAGACGTTTCGTCCCGTGGAGCGGGCTGATGGCGATTCGGTGTTGGCTGCGGCGGTGTTTTTCGGTCAGACGCGGCTGATTGATCATGTGGATCTGGCGGCGGTGGAGTGTCTTGAAGAGGAGGTGCCCGAGGAGGAAATGACCTACAGTTGATTTTCGCTTGGCGGGCACGGGTGGCGCCGTTTCCCCCCCGGGAGGGCTCGGACGGAAGATCCGGACCCGCTGGCAGGCAGCTGGGCGTATATTGTGATTCGGGAAATGGAGACATTTGATTACATCGTGGTGGGAAGCGGCATAGCCGGTCTGAGTTTCGCGCTGAAGGCGGCGGAAACGGGGCGGGTGCTGGTGCTGACCAAGCGGCGCGGCGAGGATAGCAATACGGCTTGGGCGCAGGGTGGCGTGGCCTGCGTGACGAGTGCGGAGGACAGTTTCGAACTGCACTTGCGTGATACGCTGGACGCGGGGGCGGGTCTCTGTGACGAGGAGGTGGCGCGGGGAATCATCGAAGAGGGGCCGGAGCGGATCGCGGAGTTGGTGGGGTTGGGGGTGGAGTTTGATCGGCGGGGTGCATCGGCGGAGCCGGACCTCGGACGAGAGGGGGGGCACAGCAAACGGCGGGTGCTGCACTCCCGGGATTCGACGGGACGCGAAATTTCGGACAAGCTGTTGGCCCGGGTGCGCGGTCACGAAGGGATCGATTTGCGTGAGGACCACTGCGCGATCGACCTGCTGACCAC
>SLCJ01000113.1 GCA_007125835.1 Verrucomicrobiales bacterium
GGCTGCCACGGAGCCACTTCCAGCGGCCAAAGCAGCGATGGCCCGGCCTCGGACGCCACGCCTGGACTCGAAAACACGGAAAAGCCCCCCAGCAGGGAAGCCGCAATAAGAGCAATTGGGCGCGACCGCCGGGAGCGGTTCATGAGGATGATGTGGGAAAAATGAAACGGACGGAGAATAGGCTGAGACGCAAAGATGGAAATGCCCTCGAACCAATGCAAGCACAATGGAAGAATGGCGCTGTTTTATTTAGCCTTTCTTGCCACCTTGGCTGCGCGCGTGATAGAGGGAGAAATACCGTAAAAATGCTGCCATCCTATGCCTATGGGAGATGTAGCAACATCAGAAAATGAAGTTCAGGCTAGATTCAATCGGGAAGGGGGGAAAACAGAGGACGCCACTTCGCATGCTTAATCCGCGAAATCGCGCCTTTCCCCGCCTTGCCAGCGGGCGTAAAGTAGCGGCGCTCCTTAACGCAACCTGCCTCGGAGCCGCTTCGATTCCTCCCTCCCGCCATGTCGCTCTCCCTTCCCCAACGCCCGCGCCGCAATCGCATTTCGGCTTCGCGCCGTGATATGGTTTGCGAGATCCGGCTCTCGCCGGGAGACCTGATCCTGCCTCTTTTTGTGCACGACGGCGAGGTAGATGATCCCATCGATTCGCTGCCGGGTTGTTACCGCTTGACGCTTCCGGGACTGGTTCGCACGGCTCAGGAGGCGACGGCTCTCGGGATTCCTGCAATCGCTCTTTTCCCTGTGATTCCGGAGCGCGCGAAGACGAGCGATGCGGCCGAGGCGTGGAACGATGCCGGCCTGGTGCCGCGCGCCGTGGCGGCGCTTAAGGAGAATTGCCCTGGGCTCACCGTCATCACCGACGTGGCCTTGGACCCCTACAATTCCGATGGACACGACGGCTTGGTCGAACGAATGCCGGACAGCTCGCTGCGCGTGCTCAACGACGAAACTGTGGAGTGCCTTTGCAAACAGGCGCTGTGCCATGCGAAAGCGGGTGCGGATGTGGTGGCCCCGAGTGACATGATGGACGGCAGGGTGGGCGCGATTCGCAGCGCCTTGGACTCGGCGGGGCATACCGAAGTTTCGATCCTATCCTATGCCGCGAAATTCGCCTCGGCATTTTATGGTCCGTTTCGCGGGGCGCTGGGCAGCGCCCCAAAAGAGGGTGACAAGAAAACCTATCAGCTCGATCCCGCCAACGCACGGGAGGCTTTGCGGGAAATTGCGCTGGATGAAGCGGAGGGGGCCGACATGCTGATGGTCAAGCCGGCCGGGCCTTTTCTCGACGTGGTTTTCCGCGCCCGGCAGGCGACCCACCTCCCTCTCGCCGCCTATCAGGTGAGTGGCGAATACCTGATGCTCAAGAGCGCGGCCGCTGTCGGCTGGCTGGATGAGAAAGCGGCGGTCCTTGAATCCCTGCTCGGAATCCGGCGCGCTGGTGCCGACATGATTCTCACCTATTTCGCCATGGATGCCGCCCGCTGGCTGCGGGAGGAGGCGGGGGCGTGATCCCAGGCCTCGGGCGGTCGAGTGCACTCAGAACAATGACATTATGGAGAAGCCGGAGAAAATCGAATTAATTGGGGATTTCGTCGCCATTCGTTGGGATGACGGGCGGGAGGACATTGTGGCGATGTCGCGGCTTCGCGAGTTGTCGCCGAGTGCCGAGAACATGGGCGAGCGCGATTTGTTTGGCCGCCGGGTCGGTGGCTCGGGTCCGCAGGACCACAGTGGCGTGCGGGTGGTTTCCTGGTCGCCTGTCGGCTCCTATGCCGTGGGATTTGTTTTCTCGGACGGCCACCGCACCGGGATCTATCCCTTTCCCTACCTCCGTGAGATCGCTGCCGGGGACCCCGGAGAAGATGCGGATCAAGGTGATGAGAACCTCGAGTCCAACGGACATTCATGATTCCCCTTTGCCTGATCACCGGATTTCTCGGCGCGGGGAAAACCACGTTTCTCGAACGCATCCTGCCCGGTCTTGCAGAAAAGGGCGTGCATCCGCACGTCATCCTCAATGACTACCAGAATGCGGAAATCGACGCCACGCGCCTGGCGCGGCTCACAGACCTTGTGATGCCAATCAGCGGAAGCTGTGTGTGCTGCGGTTCGCGGGACGAGCTGTTGGAAATGCTGGAATCGATCCCCGACGATCCCGAGGGAGTGCTGCTGATTGAGGCAAACGGGACAACAGACACTGAGGAGTTGGTGGAGATCCTCACCTTGGACCGCAGAGCCGAGCGGTTTTCCCTGCCTGTGCAGGTGGTGCTGATTGATGCACGCCGATGGCAGAAGCGTTTCTGGCACAATGGCTTGGAGGCCTCCCAAGTCCGCACCGCCACCCACGGGCACATCACCCGCATGGATCTGGTGAGCGACCGTCGAAAGCTTGAAATTCGTCGCTCCCTTCTCACCCTCAATCCCGGGTTGAGCGAGATTTCACCCGAGGATCTGGCTGCGGATCTCGCCACCCTGCGAGAAGCCATCGCCGACCTGCCTTCGCGCGACCATGGTCGCAGCCAGACGACGAACGGGGGAGCCGGAACTGCGGCGAACCCCAGCCCCCAGCCAGCCATGAATTTCCGGCCGGCAGATCCGAATGGGCCCCCGGTCCACCACCATTTTCATTTTGCGGCGGTTGAAATGCGGCTCAAGCGGTTGATTTCCGAACGCAAGCTGCGCCACGTGTTGGGCTCGCTGCCCGAGGCAGCTGTTCGCGCAAAAGGGGTTTGTTATTTTGAGGCGTCCCCCGAGGTGGCCCGGCTTTTCCAACGGGTGGGCGGCGCGGTCGACGAGTTGCAAATTTTCCCGCTCGACGCAAAACCCTCTGTGGCTCCGACAGCGGTGGTGATCGGCGGATCACTTGACGAGGCTGCGCTGCGTGAGCTGTTCGCGGAGCTCTTGGAATGATGAAATTGTGTGTCGATGGCGCGTGCCGCATGCACAGGTGATTCCGTGCACGCTCTTCTCTCCGCTATTCGAGCCCGGCTCTGGACCGCAGCATTTCGCTCACCACTCGTGGGTTGGCTTTGCCCTTGGAATGGCGCATGACCTGCCCGGTCAGCCAGTTGCCGACCTTGGCATTGCCCTGCTTCCACTCCTCCACCTTGTCGGGAAATTCGGCGAGCACCTGGTCGACAAAGGGCTCGATGGACGAGCTGTCGCTGACTTGCTCGAAGCCGCGGGCGGCAGCGATCGCCTCGGGAGAGGCCGCGTCGCCAGCGAACATCGCATCCAAAATCTCCTTGCCTTGATTCTGGGACACACCGCCACTCGACACCAGATCAACCAGGGCGGCGAAACGTTGGGGCGAAACGGGACACTGTTCTGCATGCAGGCTGTCGGCATTCAGGCGCGCGAGCAGTTCGTTGATCACCCAGTTGGCGGTCTTCTTAGCTCCGGCGGGTGCAGCAGACGCGGCTTGCTCGAACCAATCGGCCAGGGCGCGGTCGGCGGCCAGCACGCCTGCATCATACGGGGTGATGCCGTAGGCGTCGGTGAAACGCTGACGCTTGTGGTGGGGAAGCTCGGGCACATCGCGGCGGGCGGCAGCCAACAGCTCGGCGGTTTCCACCGCCGGCAGGTCGGGATCGGGAAGGTAACGGTAATCGTGGGCGTCTTCCTTGGTGCGCAACAAGGTGGTTTCCCCCGCATCATCGTCCCAGCGGCGGGTGCTCTGCACCTGCGGTATGCCCGCATCCAGTTCTGCGGACTGGCGCTCGATTTCGTGGTGGATGGCTCGCCGGACAGCGGAGATCGAGTTGAGGTTTTTCAGCTCGATCTTGGCTCCGAGTTCCTTCTGTCCGGGCGGGCGCAGGGAAATGTTCACGTCGCAGCGCAGCTGGCCTTTCTCCATGTCGGCATCGGACACGCCGCCGTAAATCAGGTTCTGGCGCAGCGCGTTGAGCAGGGCCACCGCCTCCTCGGCAGATTCCATGTCCGGCTCGGTCACAATTTCCATCAGGGGCGTGCCGGCACGGTTGAAGTCGATCAGGCTGTTGTTTTCGTAGTGGGTGGATTTTCCCACGTCCTCTTCAAGGTGGATGTGATCGAGGCGCACCACCTTGCCCTCCGGTGCCTGCTTTTGGAAATCATTGGGAAAGTGGAGCCGGTCGAGACCCACCTCTCCGCCCTGGCACACCGGTGCATGCAGCTGGGAGAGTTGATAGTTCTTGGGCATGTCGGGGTAGAAGTAGTTTTTGCGGTCCCAGGTAGTCACCTCCGGAATCCGGCACCCGAACATCAAGCCAGCAAGAATGCTGAGGCGAATCGCCTCCCGGTTGAGCGCGGGCAGGGCCCCCGGAAGACCGAGGCAAACCGGGCAGACGCGCGTATTCGGCTCGGCGCCATACTCCACCGCGCAGGAGCAGAACATCTTGCTCGCGGTTTTAACTTGGCAATGGATTTCCAGACCGATGGTGACGAGATACCGTGACATGCGCATACAGTTTGGCCGCGCCCGGGCGCTCCTGCAAGCAAAGACAGGTGCATTTCTGTGCCGGGGAAGGCAGGACCAGAGATCAGCAGCGCCCGGTGTCCCGGGTGCGCCGCCGTGCCAACTTCCTCTTTACTGCTGCTGCGGCAAGGCAAAAGCGCGCAACCGGCGGACGGATTCCTCCCAACGATGCAATCGCCGCTGCGCCAGCATCGTGATGGACAATGGAAAATTCTCAAGATCGACCATCCGCTCACCCTCCGCCTCAATCCTCTCCTCCAACACAGAAACCAGATCCCCGGCATGCTCCGCCAGGAGCACGGACGCATCTTCTTCCGATGCGGCAAACCAGGCGATACAGGCGTGGGGGCCGTCTTCAGAGCCGAGCCCCCCCAGCACTCCGCCCATCACCTCGCGCGCATTCTCGAGAAGCAGCGTTTCCGCCTCCACGTCAAAGCGGGCATGATGCGGCCCCAGTCTGTAGAAACGCAGGTAAGGTTGTGGCAACAGGTCGCTTCGAACCAGCCTCACTCCATACTCCGTCATGAACGAAACCCCCTCTTCGGTTACCCGCCGGATACGCGCTGATTCAAGAGTCGAGCCGTCCGCCAGCCGGAACACGGGGAAAACCGAATCCGGCGGATTCTCCCGCACCTCTGCCACCCGCTCCTCGAAACTCCGGGCGATTTCCAGCGCCTCCTCAGCCAGGGCCTCTAATTGCGTGGCCGCCCCGAGCATGTCGACCTCTAGCCGCCGCAGTTCCTGGTGGAGGGATTCCACCTCGACCGCACCAGCACCATCCGCCGCCAGTCGGTCCTGCCGACGGGCCACATCCGCCTCGAGTGCATGCACCCGGTGGCGGTTCTGTTCAATCGCCGCCTCCATGTTCCGTAAGTGGGCCGTGGCATCAAGCTCGCGCTGCACCAGAACCGCCGCAGAAAGCAGGGCAAAGGCAAAGAGGCTGATCACAAGCCAGCCGCGCGTGGAAACCTCGGTCATCGACGATCCGGCTCTTCGGTGTTGTTTTCATCTCCTCGACCCACATGACCGCCCGTGAAGCGAAATGTGCTTGCAAAACGGTCATACTCCAGAAAATCACGCGCCCGGCCATCCCGCACCTCCTGCATGTCGCGGATGCCTTCGGCCAGAGCGTCTCGTGTGGCGCGCGCCTGCTCGACATGGGTCCGCATGGCGGCAATGTCGTAATCCTCCACCTTCGTCACCTGGATCGACGCGAGTTCGGTGGATTGATCGCGAAGCTCCACCACCCGCAATTGCAGGGCCTCAAGCTCAGTCCTGGCCGCTGTTAATTCCTGCTCTGTAGGTCCGCAAGCAGTCAGAACGAGCGCGCACGGCACGATCAACGCCCAAGCGCGGCGACAGACCGCCGACCTGTTTCGGCCGGCCTCGATTGATTTCACAAATCGCATGATTCCTCCGTTGACGCTATCACCCTCGCTTTTCCGGGTCAAGACGAATGCCCTCCGGGGCAGCAGCGCGCTGCCGCTTTTCCCTCTGCGGCCACCGCCCCGCCCGGCCCGAGCCCATGGATCAGGTTCCGGCTCCGCCCTTCTCGACGAAGAGGGTCTGTGTCGGATAAGCAAACTCGATGCCCTCCTTCTCGAACGCCTCGTGAATCCTCAGATTGATGGCCTGCTGGATGTTCATGTAGGTGTTGAAGTCGGGCACACCAATGAAATAAATCGTTTCAAAATCCAGGGCAAACGCCCCGAATTCCTTGAAATGTGAACGGTCGAAGCGGGTGTTTGACTGAGAGCGAATCGCCTCCTCGATGATTCCGGGGATTCGCTCAATTTTTGATCGCGGTGTCTGATAGGTTACTCCCAGCGAAAAGTCGACTCGCCGTTCGCGCATTCTTCCAAAATTGCGGATCCGGCTCGCCAACAGATCGTTGTTTGAGAACACGAGTTGCTCCCCGGAGAGGCTGCGGATGCGCGTGGTCTTGATGCCGATGTGCTCCACCGCACCCATCAGGTCGCCGATGATCAGAAAATCACCTACCACAAAAGGCTTGTCCAACATGATGGACACCGAAGCAAGCAGGTCTTCCAGGATGGTCTGCACGGCAAGCGCCACGGCCAAACCACCCACGCCAAGGCCCGCGAGCAACGGCGTGATTTCGACGCCCGCGTTAGAGAGGATCAAAAGGAAAACCAACACCCAGACCAGCCATCTGGCAAACAAACCAAAGGCACCCACGTAAGTGGTGGCCGCTGGATCCTGCTCCAGCTTGCGGCGACGGATGTCTCCAACCAGAAAAGTGACCCCGTGGCTGGCCCAGACTCCACCCTGGATGAGCAGGACAGTGACCAGGATCCCGGCGAGAAAGGCGCCGCTCCGATCGCTTACCTCAAGCAACCGGGAACCGGCGAATACCGCCACCACCGCCAGCACCATACTGCTCGTCCGAGGGATTGCGTCGGCCAGCCAGTGGTTCCAACGGAAGCCGGTCTTGGATGCCACCTTACGGGCCGCGGCGGAGGCGACCCGCCGTGCCAGCAGCAACCCGAACCACGCGGCCAAAGCAAGCGCCACCGCCATCAGCCAGCGGGTGGCCGGATTGCCGAGAAAATCGTATGTTTGTAAATAGTTCATGGGGCGGTGGATTCAATAGGTCGTGAAAGCCACGGTGACGCGAGCGACTGACAGATCGTGCGACGGTGCGGGGAACTTGTGATTGCTGAGGGCAGGTTTGTTGTCCACTCCTGCGAGGCTTTCAATTCCCTATTCCCTACGAACGGGGCGTCTGTAGGATGCATCGCCTCGGAACCATGCCCCTCATGTCAAAGCACGGTAATCGTGGTTTCTTGTCCCCTTGTTACCCGGCAGCTCGCCCGGAGTGCGGTGAAGAGATGGAAATTCATCCGCAATGCCGGATAGTAGTGCATGCGGGTGCAATCCATGGGCGAGGGCGCAAAGCTGGTGACGCTGGCCGACGGCATGTCGGAATCCGCCATCGCCGCCGGCGCGGCGGCGGCGGCGCACCTTTCCGCGCACCGCCCCCCCGGGGTCGATGAGGTGGTGCCTGCCTATGGCCGGGTATGTGTCTCCTACCAGGCAGGGGCGGTTGCGGATTGGGCGGCCTCCGGGCCATCCGCCGCAATCGAGGAGTGGGTCCGGACTACACTCACTGGCGAAGACCCGCAGGTTTCCGCGAAGCGGGAAGAGCCGCGCGATATTACAATTCCCGTTTGTTATTCCAGCGTAGAGGGTCCCGACCTTGAAGCATCCGCACAGCAGCTTGGAATCTCAGTGGAAGAACTTGTGACCCGCCATACGGCAGCGGCATACCGGGTGGGTGCCGTCGGGTTTGCCCCGGGATTCGCCTACCTCACCGGATTGCCCGATGACTTGCGCCTACAAAGGCTCGCCGAGCCACGTGTGCGGGTGGAGCCGGGCAGCGTCGGCATTGGAGTGGGGCAGGCTGGTGTCTACCCTTCGGCCCTGCCCGGCGGGTGGCGAATCATCGGACGCACCAACTTGCGCCTCTTTGACCCCGGGCAAGCTCGGCCGTCCCTGCTTGCTGTGGGCGACCGCGTGCGCTTCGAAGCCACCGACCAGCTTTCAGAGCCCCCGGCCGACCCCCTGGACCCTGTAAGCCATGAACGGGAAGCTGCCCCGGCGGCAGAAGACGCCGTCGTGATCGAGGCCGGAATGCAAACCACCATCCAGGACCTCGGACGCCGCGGATGGGCTGCTGCCGGCGTCGGCATCGGAGGTGCGGTGGATCCCTGGTCCGCCATGCTGGCAAACCTAGCCGTGGGAAACAGACCCAACACCCCCGTACTCGAGACCACCCTCGCGGGGCCCGTTCTGCATTTCCGAAAACAAACACGGGTTGCAGTGGCCGGCGCGGAATGCGTGGGCTGGCCGTCGGCCCGCGCCGTGGCCATTGCCAAGGACGAAACAGCCGATTTCTCTCGGATGGCCAGCGGTGCCCGTTGCTATGTGGCGGTGGCCGGAGGATGGAGCGTTCGGCCTGTGCTCGGCTCGGCGGCGACCCATCTCGGAGCAGGTTTCGGTGGCATGAAAGGCAGGGCGCTGCGCGCAGGCGATCTCCTTGCTATTGATCCTCCGCCGAGCATGGCAGGTTCCATTCCTTCTTGGGCACCTGCCCGCGGTTTCACCCATCGGCCAACAGCGCAGCCAATCATACTCCACTTCGTTCCCGGAATCGACTGGCCACAAAGCACCCGCGATGCGGCGTCCTACAGGCGTGCGCTTGAGGCTTCAGCATTCCGAGTTAGCTCACGATCCAACCGGATGGGCGTCCGCCTAGACGGACGCCTGCCCGAGCCACCTGGTCCGGTTCCCGATGAATCGCGTCCTGTGGTTCCGGGCACAGTGCAGGTTCCTCCAGGGGGCTCTCCCATCGTGCTCCTGGCGGAAGGCCAAACAATCGGCGGCTATCCCCAAGTGGGGCAGGTGGCATTTGTGGATCAGGCGCTGCTTGCCCAATGCGTTCCCGGACAAGAGGTGCGTCTGCGGGTGATTTCCGAAGCCGAGGCTGCGGACGCATGGATTGCGCAGGTAAAACGTTTCCGCATGCTTGAATGTGGGATTCAGTTACGTTGTCTGCCATGATCAAGCGGCGGAACATCGACTTGAACGCGGACGTGGGCGAAGGAACGCCGTGGGACGAACTCCTGTTTGCCTCGGGCATCAGTTCGGCGAACATCGCATGCGGTGCGCATGCCGGGGGTGTGGCCGAAATGGATAACGCCTGCCGTCTAGCCGCAAGGCACGACGTGGCCGTGGGTGCCCACCCGGGCCACCGCGATCGCGATGGCTTCGGACGACGCGTCATCCCTATCACCCCTGCGGATGTGCCGCAACTTGTGCGCCCCCAAATCCACGCTCTCGCCTCCATCGCCAAATCGCATGCCCTGCCCATGCGCCATGTGAAGGCCCACGGCGCGCTCTACCACCAGATTGGGGCTTCACCAGATTTGGCCGCCTCGTTTGTCGCCGCAGTCGCGGCGGAGGCTCCGGGGGTTCTAATATACGGTTTGCCCGGGTCCGCCCTCGAGGAAGCGTGCAAAGGGCACCTCACCTTCGTGGCCGAGGGTTTCGCCGACCGGGGATACGACAGCTCTGGACTTCTCATTCCACGCACGATTCCGGGAGCGCTGCTGTCGAACACCGATGTGGTCGCAGCCCAGGCGCTGCAGCTCGTGGCATCCGGGCGAATCGACACCCTCTGCATTCACGGCGATGGCGAACACGCACACCGCCTGATGCTCATGGCAGCCTCCGCCCTCCGTGACGCCGGATACGAAATCAAACCACCCGGCAGCAGCAGCCCATGACCAACGGATGCTTTCAATCGGAAACCGGTAGCGGCTTCAACCGGATTCGCCGGAAGTCCACCGGATGACCTTTGGCCTGCACCGAAATTGTGCCCGAGTCCAGCTCGGCATGTCCGCGACGCTCGATCTCAGTCTCGTCAGTCAACACCGGACGTTCATATTCCAGCACGGTTTCGCCGTCGATCTTGTGCCGAATCACCCGATGGCCTCGCACTTCAATCTCCACCTCGATCCAATCATCCCCGTGGTAGGTTTTCGACTTGGAATTGATGCAGTGCCGCTTGTCCAATTCACCACGATAATGCACATGCGTGCCGTGCGTGCAGACATTGGCCGTGGTGCGGGGATTTTCGCCATCGCCGCCCAGTAACTGCACTTCGATACCTGTTGGAAAATCCTGATCGCGCGCCATCGTTTCGGGCGGCTGGCCATGGATCACGACACCGCTGTTGCGGAAAGCCCAGGCCGGAGAGCCGGATAGCGTGGATCCCGTGATACGGTACTCGAACCGCAGGAGGTAGTGGGAAAACTCATGCTTGAAAAAAAGATGGCCAAAGCGCCCCTCCCACTCAGGGTGCGCCTCCGGGTCATAAATCACCCGCAACATGTCATCCTCAACCCGGAAAATCTCGTCAAGATTCTCACCCGCCGGATGGCCCGCGAACTTGGGCGTCCAGCCTTCCATGTCCGACCCATTGAACAGGCATATCCATCCCTTGGCCTGCTCCTCCCCAACCGCCGCAGGTATCGCCACGCAAAAGGCTGCCGCCAGGAAAAGAGCCACCCGGACCACATGGCAGCCACCCAAAAAAAGACAGCCCCGGGACCGCGCGGTCCGTCCTGAATCGTAGGTTTTCATCGGCATGATTGCGGCGGGGCTGGCCTGGTTTTCGGAAAGCCGACACGCCCCGATGAGATTACGGTTGTTCATCCCCAGCCTTTTCCTCAATTTCCTCAAGGCTCCGCAAATCGGAATCCGTCCACGGAGCACGGCGGGACGAGTGACGGCGACGGATCTCCGCCACCTCCTCTTCGGACACCGCATCCGCTTCATTGCCCCAGGAACCGCGAATAAAGGTCAGGATCTCCGCGATCTCACCGTCACTTAACAGCTCGCCCATCGCGGGCATTTCACTGTGATACGTCTCCCCAAGCACGTTCAGCTCTCCGGTCACGCCATGGAGAATCAAGGCCGTCAGCGGCTCCGCCGATCCAAGAATCCGCCGCGTTTGAATCACCGGCGGATAGGCTCCGGGAAGACCCTGTCCGTCGGGTTGATGGCAGGCCGCGCAGTGAGTCAGGTAAAGGGAGTGCCCGGGGGATAGCTGCGGAATCTCAGGCACAGGATCATCCAACCCCCGCCTCCGATGAACATCCACAAGCTCCTCCTCAGGAAGCGGCAGGCGCGAAAGATAATGCGGGTGCAGGTGCTCCAGCGCGTAGGCCCTCGCAGCTGGAATCCGTCCAAGATGATGTGGCTCCCCCCAGGCGGATGGCGCGTGATGCTGGAGCGTGTCGAATGTCTCCCGGAGCACATAGGTCAGCGGTTCATCCAAGTCCCCATCCAGCGCCAGGAGCGCGGTGACCAGCGCCTCCGGGGTGTCCTCGTGGCTCAAAGCCAACAGGGCCTCGAGACGCACGCGAGGGTCTTCGTCGCCGACTCCCTTGCGCCACAGCCAAAGGGGCGGGCGGAGATCGCGCCGACTCTCGCACGCCACCCGCAACGCGGCGGCGCGGGCCTGAGGCACACCGGAACCCCACAGGCGGTCAATCAACCTCAAATCGGTGTGACCATGGCTCTGGGCCACCCAGAGCGCCTCCAATTGGTCGCGCACCGTTCGCTCCGGCTCAAAAGCCCACCGGGCAAGCGCAGCAAAGACCTCAGGCGCAGGTCGTTCTCGCAGCTCGCGCCGTACCCGCTGCCTTTCTCGCAAATCCCCGTCGTCGAGGCCTTCAAAAAGTTGGTCTACCGACATCCCTGTAAGGTCTCGCACCTCCCGCAGCGGACGATCCGGATGCCATAACCTCCAGACCCGCCCATGAGCCCGGTCACGCCCCGGGTCCCGCAACGAATGCTGCATGTGCCCGATCAATGGATTGAACCAGTCCACGATATACAACGCTCCGTCAGGCCCGATCCGCGCCGCCACCGGGCGGAAATTCGGGTCTCGGGAACTCAACACCGGTGGCTCGCCCTGCGCCGTAAATGAACTCCCGCTCTCCGAAATCCTGTGCGCCACCGTACCCTGCATGCCAATCACATTGTTGATCAATAACAGGCCTTGCACTTCGGGCGGAAAATGTCGGCTCGACAAAATCTCAACCCCCGATGTCGGACGCACCGTGTTCGGCGTGAAACTCGGCCGCCGCCGGTGCTTCTCAGGAAAAGCCACATGCCCGCGGATCAAATCAGCGTGGTGGTTGACTCCGCCCGAGGCATCGGCAATAAAATACCTGCCCCACTCGTCGAAGACATGCCCCCAGGGGTTGGCATAGGGATACGAAACAATCACATCAAGCGCCCCGGAACGTAGATTGTAACGAAATGATGCCCCATAAAGGGCGCGCGTCACGCCATAAGGTGTTTCAACCTGGGTGTGGTGAAAAGTTCCCTCCATGAAAACCAGGGAGCCACCCGGCGTCCATTCCAAAGGACTGATCGCATGATGGCTGTCCCCGGTGCCAAATCCCCCGAGAAGCACCCGCCTCTCATCCGCCCGGCCGTCGCCGCTCGCATCCCGGTGAAAAACGAGATAAGGTTGCTCAGCCACATAGGCCCCGCCGTCCCCCAGCGCGAATCCCGTGGGGGTGGCCAGGTGATCGGCAAAAACACTGGATCGGTCCGCGTGGCCGTCTCCCGTGGTGTCCTCAAGGATCACCAGCCTGTCATCTGCAGGCGCGCCGGGCAGCGGCATCGGATAACTCGTCATACACAATAACCAGAGGCGTCCCTTGGCGTCAAAATCCAGCGCCACCGGATTGGCAATCGGATGGTCCTGCTCGGTGGCGAATGCCTCGATCCGCCAACCAGGACGCGTCTCGAATGCTTCAAGCGCTGCGGCTATAGGATCTCCTTCCACCTCATCTTCGGCAGCAGCCGCCGGGAGGATGACTGTCGGCACCCCGCATGTCAGCAACAGCGGAAGGATGACCCGCCGCCACGCTCTTTTTAAATTGACTAAACTCAGCATCATGATCTTATTCCTTCGTGGCACCTCCGACAAGACGGTGCATTTCTTCGTCAAGTTCACGGCAAAGCCGGTCTAATTTCTCCATTTCGGGCGGATGGTCGACCACGCCAAACGGACGATTTCTTCTCCCAAGGATATACTCGCTGTTCAATGGGCGGTGTCGGTGGACAAAAAACCGGTTCTTCTCGCTGGCTAACTCACGCAGCGCCACCAACCTGCTGAGGTTCTCAGCAGACGGCTCAGGCCACCCCCACTGGCAGGCAAGTTCCAGCGCAATCAACCGGCAGGAATCCGCGTCGGGGTGCACGCCATTGTAGGAAGGCCACAATGTGCCCGCGCCGGCCGGACGCCGTATGTCCGCGAACCCATGACCCCCTTCTTCGGCCACCTGCCGCATCACACCCGCCACAAGATCGACCCGGGCCGCCGGAGGCGGCGGACCATCCGGCAGGCGCTCAACCAACGTCGGCGTCGCCAACGCGACTCGCCTCCCCTCGCCAAGTCCAAGGATCCGCTCCATTAGGGCCCGACGGAACCGTTCGGGCGTGAACTCGGGGTCCAGAGCTTCATTTCTTCCCACGAAGAGTAACACCAGGCTGCCCCCGGTTCTCTCAAGCCAGACATCCTCACCCTCGTGTCCGTAGAATCGCAAGCGATTCAGATCCGGCGGAACAAACCGCTCATCGGATGGCAGCACAGGCCTGTCGGCTGGCGTCGCGAGGAGGGGCGCGGCAGGCAAAATCGAGTCCCCAGGATGCGCGAGACTGCGAAAGGTGGGCTTGTATAACGGATAAGCCGCCACCAAAACCGCATCAAGCCAGCCGCTCGCTGCGAGCACATCCCCGAGACCTTCGCCTAGCAATACCACCCGCTCACCCTCAGCCACCGGTGCCTCGAACTGCGTGGTTTCAGCCAATAAACACGGGAGCCCGACAACCTGCAGCAAAGCCGCACAGACCGCAATCTTGATGGTCGCCGAAAACGGAGCGCCCGTCGATGTGGTGAGGGGTTTCATAGCTTTCATGGATGAAAAAGAAACCGGGGCTCCAAACCCAGCTTGATGTTCTCACGACTCATCCCGCTGGGATTGGGCGAGAAATCCGCCGGCGGCTCCAATCCAAGACCCGACTCGGGGATTGAATCCCCGTGCCCCATCGCCCACAGGAATCCTTGCAGCGACAGATTCACCATCATGGGGTCTCTGAAGTCAAATGGATGACCAAGAGTCGTGAAAAACAACCGGCCGCGCTTCTCCTCCTCGTCGGCCTCCCGGATCCACACCACCGGATTTTCTCTCGGCACATCCTCCGGTTGATTCGAACGTAATGCCTCTCCCGTGACAAGCACAACACAGCCCTCGTCCAGCGCCCACTCCCGGTTTTGGAATGAACCCTGAACGTGATAAAGCCAAGAATAGGAATCAAAGCCGCTGATCCCGCGTAACACCGGGTGGCCCTCAACATCAGCCGCGGATCGAACTCGCGTGAGCGGCACCCGGCCGTCATCAAAATGACCGTGATGGGTGATCCAGTGCTGGCCGAATGTGCGCTTCGGCCAATCGTTGTTCCATTCCGCAAGCTCGGGCCCCTCAAACCGGAAGGCATGCGTAGAGGTCCTGAATCCTGCCACCGGTCTCCCTGACTCAACATACCGGGAAATCCGCTCCAATTGATCCTGCGGCAGCCGGCGAAACCTTGTATACATCACCATTAGATCCGCGTCTTCTAGCGCCTCCAGTCCCGAAATCGATGTTTCCAGAAGCGGATCAACTCTTCCCTCTCCGTCAAGCGGATAGCACACGGAAACCCGGAACCCGAAATGCTTCCTCATCATGTCCGCCAGCATCGGCAGAATTTCCTCCGAGCGATACTCGTGATCTCCAGCTACAAAAACCACATGGGGCACCTCGGCGGCATTCCCCGATGGCTCCGTATCCAACTCGGCAATGGCAAAGGAATATGAAAACACGAAGGGCAGCAGAATGGCATATAACCACCGTGGTTGTGATGAATCGGGCACGCGCATCGCCCATTTACGCGTCACACTCCTCCCCACTTTCATCTTGTTTCAACCGCTGCTGTCGGCCGTGCCGTAGCGCGTATCGGAATCGCCATCCCCATCTGCGGATGCTTTCACAACCTCCTTCTGCAAATCCCTCAAACTGTGCAGCCCCTGCCACTGCCCGTAGCGCATCGGCACCCCTTTGCCAACCCGCACATCCCCACCCCGCCCTGCGCCAGCGCCAGCCCCCGCA
>SLCJ01000398.1 GCA_007125835.1 Verrucomicrobiales bacterium
GGGGTCCGACCAGGTGTGCAGGCCCAGCACCGGCACTCCAATCGCTGCCGCCAAATGCATCGGCCCGCTGTCCACACTGACCACGCACACCGCGCGGCGGAGAATCGCGATCAATTCGGCAATGCTGGTCCGGTTGCGCCAGTCGAAGACTCCGGCGGCGGGGCTCTCCACACCCCTGCCCGCTGCCGCCTGGCCCACCAGCACCACGCGCCGGGGTGCCAGTGCGGCCACCACCTTGTCCAACACTGACCCGGGCAGTGCCTTGCCGCGACCGCGGGAGCTGGCATGCACCACCACCGAACCATTCATGTCGCCGGGAGCCAGGCCCGCGGGCAGCACCCCTGCGGGCAGCGGAAAAACGGGCGCACCCGAGACATCCGCCCCCAGGGCCGCCGCAAGTTTTCGGTAGCGCTCCATGGCATGCCCTGCTCCTCCAACCGCCACCGTGTGTTTCTGAAACCAACGCGAACCCTCGCGGGCGTCGTCCATCCCGGCGATCCTTACCGCACCGAGCCCGCGTGCAATCAGCACGCTTCGCAACAGCCCCTGGAAATCAATCGCCAAATCCGCCCGCCCGGCCTGACCGGGCCGTGCGTTGAGGCACCAGCTCACGAACCCAGGCAGCGCCTTGAACCCGCGCAAACGCTGGCGGGGAAACGGCAGCACCGAGGCCAGGTCGGCGTTGTCCTCCAGCAGCGGCAGCCAACCTGTGTTCACCACCCAGTGGAAGCGGGTCCCTGGAAAAGCGGTTCGCAGATCGTGCACCGCCGGCAGCGTGTGTACGATGTCGCCCATCGAGCCGGGCTTCACCACCAAAACGTCCCTGCATTCGCTCAGGTCTGGCGGTGCGGAATGGCGGCTCATACGCGAATCAATCTTGGGAAAATCCGCCCACACGACGGCTTCCGGATGGGTGCGTCACCTGCCCTCCCCCAGACGCTGCGCCAAGCCCTCGGGCAGGCCCGCATCGAGAATCTTCTCCATCGCACGGTCGATGTCATACTCCACCCGCCGTATCGTCACCGTGCCAGCCGCCTTGTCAAAAATCGCGTAGGCCGCTCGCCAGTCGCCATCGCGCGGCTGCCCCACGCTGCCCGCGTTGATGAAATACTTTTTCCCCGGCTCGATGGCGATGGTTTCCTCGGATATCTCGATCTTGGCCGGACGCTCCGACCCGCTCTGCGCGAAAGCCACCGGCACATGGGTGTGACCGTAGAAGCACACGCTGGTGAATTGGTAGTTGAAGCTCGCCATCGCGTCGAACTTGTTCTGCACGTAGGACCAGCCTGCGGGCGTGTCCAGCGTCGCATGGACGATCGTGAAATCGGTCACCTGCCGCACCATCCGCAGTTTGCGCAGATACTCGGCCTCCGACTCATGGATCTGCTCGCGCGCCCATGTCAGGGCCGCAAAAGCCAGCGGGTTCAGCCCCTCCAGCGGTGTGTCCCGGCTGCACTCCTCGTCGTGGTTGCCCTTCACCACCGGACAATCCAGCGAACGCACGATCTCCAGGCATTCCCGCGGGTTTGCATTGTAGCCGACGATATCCCCCAGACAGGCATAGCGGTCGCACTCCTGTGCCTCGGCGTCACGCAGCACGGCCTCGAGTGCTTCCAAATTAGCGTGGATGTCACCGAAAAGGCAGAATTTCATGAATCGAAAAAACGGAAGGGTTGATGGCTTCGGCGGCAACGATGAACGAGAATGGGCGGTAGCGCCACTACTTTTCCCCCACCGGCGCGGATTTTCATTCCTCTGGCTTGGAAACCCGCTCGCCCTCGGGCACCCCCAGCGCCTCCTCCATTTGCGCGAGGAGCTTGTTCAGCCCGTCCG
The DNA here is from genome assembly GCA_007125835.1 of Verrucomicrobiales bacterium. Taxonomy (GTDB): domain Bacteria; phylum Verrucomicrobiota; class Verrucomicrobiia; order Verrucomicrobiales; family SLCJ01; genus SLCJ01. The sequence continues at coordinate 1,834 of SLCJ01000398.1, forward strand.
ACGGGCGCGTGCCGCGCACAAACCGGCTCAGCGCGAACAGGCGCAGCTCATGGTAGCGCGTCTCCAGATCCGGGCCGAACGCATCCATTGGCACGCGCCGCACCTCGGGTACGCCCGCCTGGAACTGGAGGTTGAGCAGGTTCCCCAGCAACGAAGGCGTGTGATTGCGCGTGTCCTCCTCGAAAAGCCTGGTCAGCATATCCAGCGCCTCATCCTGGCGGTCGGGCAGCAGCGCCAGCTCATACGCCAGAAACCGGTGGACATATCCCGGCACAACATCGGCGGCGGCCGCCCGTTGGAAATACTCCGCCGCCCGACGATGGTCGGGCTCCTTGCCCACATCCGACCACAGCTGCCCCGCCAGCATCGCCAGCCGCCAGTCTTCCGGGTTGTTCCTCACGCCGCCCTCGAATGCCTCGCGCCCCCGATCTAGGTATCGTCGCCACAAATCCTTGCGCAGCGCCTCCAGCGCCGCGCCATCCGCCTCATCCCCGGGGCCGCGCCAGTCATAGCGATAATACCCGGCCGCGTTGTAGGCCATGTGCCACGCAAACATCTCCCAGTAGGATGGCACCCGGGGCTGAAGCTCGGTGATCACTCGGTAGTGCGACTCCACACGCCCCCAGTCACGCTCCTCCCAAGCCGCGAAGGCCAGCAGATTCTGGATGCTTGCCACCAGTGACCTCGCCCCGCCCAGGACAGCGGCAAAACTGTTCTGGCCCAGACGTTCCCGCAGCTCCAAACCCACATCCGGAGGCAGCAGGTGCCGCTCCTTGAACGACTGCGTCGCCGCCGACTCCAGCGGCCACCGCACCAAACCAAAAACCGCCAGCACCACGAAAATCGCCAGCACACGCCATATCCCCACTCCTCCCGTTGGACCACCGCCGCTCATATTTCCTTCTCCTGGAACACCAGCCACGCCACCAGTGTGTAGACCACGAAATATCCCATGGCAAATGCCGCCAACACGCCCACATCGGCAAACCGCAGCACCTCCCCGGCCACCGCCGCATCCACCACATTGAAAAGCTGGAAATCGGGAAGCAGCAAGGCCAGCGGTCCGGCAATCCATCGCGCCAAATGCTCGGTGGCCGGCAGCGATTCGTAATACGCCCGCATGTCCGCCTGCATGTGGCCGGCGAAAAAGGCCACTGCCGCCGTCACCATCGTGAACAGGGTCGTGCTGGCAAACGTCGACACCATCAGCGCCAGCGACGCAATCACCACCGCCTTGCAAAAAATCGACAGAACGGCAGCCTGCAAGCTCCAACTCACGCCATTGGCCTCGATCGTCTGACGCATCAGTTCAAAGGCTTCGCGCGCCTCCTCGCCGCCTCCCGCACCCAGGAAATAGGCCTCCTGCTCGCTGATCATCAGCGTCTGCCGCAAATAGAGCACCACTGTAAACAGCACATTCATCAGCACCAGCCCCACCCCGATCAGCAGCAAAACCCCGAACAACTTGCCCAGCAGATACTCGATCCGCGACACCGGCTTCGACAGGATCGTGTAGATCGTCCGGTCCTCGATGTCCCGCGGAATCAGGATCGCCGTGCCAACAATCGCCAGCAGCGAGGAAAAAAGTGTCATCGCAAAAAGCGAGAAGTCCTTGAGCAGTTTCAGCTCCTGCTCCGGACTATTGTAGCGCAGCACGAACATCGAACTGGCGATGACAATCACCGCGAAAAAGGCCAGAAAATAAAATACTTTCATCCGCACCAGCTGGCGGAAAGTCTGCACCGCCAGCTCGCTGATCCTCGAAAGGCTCCCGGTCATGCGTCGCCTCCTTTCTCCTGCGATGCCGACGTCGTCTCCAGATACAGCCTCTCGAGCGTCGTCCGCGGATGCCCGCTGCGCACCAGGCGCCCGCCGCCCGCTTCGGCCAGCCGCCCAACCTCCGCCTCCATCCCCTCCGGTGCGTCCTCCACCACATATTCCACTTGGTTGTCGATGGCGATCAAGTCATCCAGCACCCCCTCGCGCACCATCCGCCCCGACGAGAGAATGCCCACATGGTCGCACACCTCCTGCACCTGCTCCAACAGGTGCGAGCAGAGGATGATGGTCTTGCCGCGCTGCCTCAGTTCGTGGATCAGGTCACGCAGCTTGCGCGAGCCCGCAGGGTCCACGCCGGCCGTCGGTTCATCGAGCACCAGCAGCCGCGGGTCGTGCACCAATGCCTGCCCCAGCCCAATCCGTTGCAGCATGCCCTTTGAATACCCGCCCAGTGCCCGGTCCGCCGCATTCTCCAGCCCGGTCAATGAAAGCAACTCGCCCACCCGCTCCTCGAGAGCCGCGCCTCGCAACCCACAAAGCCGCCCGTAAAAACGCAAGGTCTCGCGGCCGGTAAGATGCTTGTAGAAATAGGGATTCTCCGGCAGGAATCCCACCCCTTCCCGGCTGCGCACCACACGCGAGGATTCGCCGAAGAGAAAGCACCGCCCGGATGTCGGCTTCACCAACCCAAGCAGCATTTTCATCGTCGTCGATTTTCCGGAGCCATTCGGCCCGAGCAGACCATAAACCTCGCCGGGAGCCACACGCAGCGAAAGA
>SLCJ01000077.1 GCA_007125835.1 Verrucomicrobiales bacterium
ACCCGCACCAACCACGCCCTCAGCGGCGGCCTGGACATCAGTTGGCTGGATGTGCGGACGCGCTTTCTCGAAGGGCGCCTCCATGGCACATTCCACACTCCTGCGGCCGCAGGTTCGGCCCGCGAGGTGGAAGTAAACGCCTCCATCGAACTCTACCTCGACCGCTCTCCGGAGTCACCCGGTCAAAGCACGCCATGACCCTGATCTCTGCTTCCATCCTGCTCTTTTTCATTCTCGATCCGCTGGGAAACCTGCCTGTGTTCAACTACATCCTGCGAGGCATCCCGCCCCGCCGCCGGTTCTTCATCATCGTTCGCGAATGCCTGTTCGGCCTCGCCGTGCTGCTCGCCTTCCTGTTCGGCGGAGCCATTTTCATGTCCATGCTCGGGCTGAAAGAAGAGTCGCTCGGCATTGGCGGCGGCATCGTCCTCCTGCTGATCGCGCTCAAAATGGTCTTTCCCCCGCCCGGGGGCGGCCTCGGCATCACCGAAAAGGACGAGGAACCCTTCCTCGTGCCCCTCGGTGTGCCGCTGATCGTCGGCCCCTCCGCCCTGGCCTACATCCTCCTCCTTGCCTCAAGGCACCCCGAAAAAATGACGCATTGGGTGGCCGCCATCGCCATTGCCTGGACCGCCGCTTCACTGATCCTCCTCCTCTCCTCAAAGCTTGAATCCTGGCTCGGCCGCCGCGCCCTCAAGGCCGGCGAAAAACTCATGGGTATGTTGCTGATCCTGGTGGCCGTGCAAATGATCCTCGACGGCGTCACTACCTTGCGAGGATAGCAATTTTATTCACTCAAAACCCCATCACCCGACCATGAGCCAGACCTCAAAACCTCAATCAGAACCCGCAGGCAACCCGAACGGGACGGCCAAGCCGGGGCTCATCGGACGCTTCCTCAATACTGTCGAGCGCATCGGCAACCTGCTGCCCGACCCCCTGGTGCTCTTTGTCCTGATGATGGCTGCCGTGCCCGTCGCCAGCGCCATCGCCTCGTGGTCCGGGTGGACGCGCATCCATCCGGTCACCGGCGAAACTGTCGCCGCCGTCAACCTCCTCAACGCCGAAGGCATCACCCGCATGCTCACCACTGCCGTCGGCAATTTCACCTCGTTCCCGCCCCTCGGCATCGTGCTGGTGGCGATGCTCGGCATCGGCCTCGCCGAACGCAGCGGATTCCTCGCCGCCGCGCTGCGCGGGTTCGTCGCCGTCGTACCCAAACCCCTTCTCACCGGAGCGCTCGTCCTCGGCGGCGTGCTGAGCAACCTCGCCGTCGATGCGGGTTACGTCGTGCTGGTCCCCATGGGCGCGGTGCTCTTCGCCGGTGTCGGTCGGCACCCGCTGGCCGGCATGGCCGCCGCCTTCGCCGGCGTGTCCGGCGGATTCTCCGCCAACTTGGTCATCACCTCACTCGACCCGCTGCTCGCCGGCTTCACCAATGCCGCCGCCCATCTGTTCGACCCCGGCTATCATGTAGAGCCTACCGGCAATTTCTATTTCATGCTCGCCTCCACCGCGCTGATCGTCGGCGCCGGATGGTTCGTCACCGAGCGCATCGTCGAACCCCGCCTCGGGAAATGGACACCCCCTGAATCCTTCTCTGACGACCCCGGCTCGCCCGTCGCCCCGGGAGCCACCGAAAGGCGCGCCCTGGCAGCCGCCTTCGCGGCCGCAGGCATTGCCGCCGCCATCGTGATCCTCCTCTTCGTTCCCGAAGGAGCTATGCTGCGCGACGAGGAAGGCGGCCTCAAACCCTTCTACGATGCCCTCATCCCGCTGCTCGCCGTCCTCTTCATCATCCCAGGACTCGTCTTCGGCATCCTCACCCGCACCATTCGGCGTGCCGCCGACATCTCGCGCATGCTTTCCGAAACCATGGCCGGCATGGGCGGATACCTCGTGCTCGCCTTTGTCGCCTCGCAATTCGTCGCCTACTTCCAGTGGTCCAACCTCGGACTGCTCGTCGCCCTCGCCGGTGCCGACGTGCTGCGCTCCAGCGGCGCGGGGCCCATCCCCCTGCTTCTCGGGATCATCGCCCTCAGCGGAACCGTAAATCTGTTTGTTGGCTCCGCATCCGCCAAATGGGGGTTGATGGCCCCGGTGCTGGTGCCGATGATGATGGCCCTCGGCTTCTCTCCGGAACTCGCCCAGGCGGCCTTCCGCATCGGCGACTCCACCACCAACATCATCACCCCGCTGCTTCCCTATTTCCCCATCATTCTCGCCTTCGGCCAGAGATACGTCCCCAACCTCGGCCTCGGCACGCTGGTCTCAATCATGCTTCCCTACTCGGTGGCCTTTTCCATCGCCTGGGCCGTGCAACTGATCGTCTGGTTCACCCTCGGCTGGCCGCTCGGCCCCGGAGCACCGCTGATGCTGCCCCAATAATCCGCCCATGAGGAGCCTCCAAGCCCGCACCTTCCGTCTCGACCTGCTACGCGCCTTCCCCCACGGCGTGGTCGAAACCCTGGTGACCACATTCGCCGTCCTCATCGCCGTCCGTCACTTCGAGTTCGGTATCGTCGCCAAGGCGGTTCTCGTCGGCTCGGTGGCCGCGGGATTGCTGGCCAGCCTGTTCACCGTGCCGCTTGTTCGCCGCCTCGGATGGACCGCCCCCCGCGCCTGCGCGATCTTCTGGCTGGCCGCCTCGATCTCGCTCGGGCTCGTCTTCGCGCTGCCCTCCCATCCCGGGGTGTTTTTGGCATGCGTGATGCTCGCCGGGTTCCTGCCGCCGCTCTCTGCCCCGCTCATCGCCCGCATCTACCGGGAAAACTACGGCGACACGTTCCGCGGACGGCTCTTCTCGCTCATGGCCATGGCCAAAATGGCCACCGCCATGGTCGCCGCCCTGCTGATCGGGCGCTGGCTCGACCGGGGCGGCATCGGACAGTTCGACCAAGTCTTCCTGCTCTACTCCCTCTGCGCCGCCGCCGCCGCCCTCTGCCTCTGGAAAATGGAAGGCCGCCCACTCGAAGGCCGCCGCGTCCGCCTGCTCGCCGCTTTCCGCCACGTCCGCCACGACGCCGCCTTCCGCAAACTGCTCATCGCCTGGATGTTCATCGGCCTTGGCAACCTCACCGCCGTCGCCGTCTTCGTCGACTACGCCGCCAATCCCGCCCACAAACACGACCTCAGCGCCACCGCCGTCGGCATCCTCACCGGCACCCTGCCCACCGCCTGCGCCCTGCTCTCGCTGCCCGCCTGGGGATGGATGTTCGACCGCGCGCACTTCTACCGCGTCCGCGTCCTCATCAACCTGATGTTCCTCCTCGGCATCGCCGTCTATTTCTCAGGCGGAGCCTGGCAGTGGATGGCGGCGGGCATGGCCTTTCACGGACTGGCACGCGCCGGCGGGCAGGTGTCCTGGAGCCTTTGGGTCACCAAATTCTCCGACGGCGAAGACACCGCCGAATACATGTCCGTGCACACTTTCCTCACCGGCCTGCGCGGCGTGCTCGCTCCGTTCCTCGGGTTTTTCCTCCTCGATCAATTCGGCCCGGTGTTCGTCGCCATGTTCGGCTCCGCGCTCATCCTCATCGGCACCGCAGTGATCCTCCCGGAAGCCATCGACCGCACCCGCCATGGCGGACGCGCCGCTTGATACACTCAAACATGCTCACCATCCTCCATTCGGGCACGGGATGGCTCGCCATCGACAAACCATCGTGTCAAATCTTATAGGGAATCCTAATGTCAGGCCATTCTTCCCTCATGTCTTTGGTATTGCGTGTAACCAAAACACACCCCTGGGTGCGCGCGGTCGCATAAACAATTGCATCGGGAACCTTCAGCCGATGTTTTCTTCGAATCGCGATGGACTCTTCTGCAATTTCCGCCGACAGCTCAAGGATTTCAAATGAGGCCAGAAATCCTCGAAGCTTCGTTTCGTCTTCTAGGCCTCTTGCTCCGACCATCACTTCGATGTAGCTGATCATGCTGATCTGTCGGGGGCCGTACCTGTCCAACTCTTGCTTTGCCGCAGCGATTCCGTTCAGGTAATCGATCAAAATATTGGTATCAAAAACCGCTTTCATCGATCTCCCCACTCACCTCTGAGTTCGTTCTGATACTGGACGCCATCGATTTCACGCTCTTTCCAGAGCCCGAAAGCGGCTTCCATCGAAGGAACCGATTTAGCCCGCAGATACTCTGTAATTGCCTCACGGATCAAGGCGGCCCGGGAACGATTCTCCACGCCGCCTACTCGATCCAGCGATTTTATCACATCATCCGGCACGTCAATTACTGTCCTCATAGCGGCATCATACATCGACATCACACATCGTCAAGCGCTTTCGACCAACGGCAATCACTCGCAAAACCTCGTGGCGAAAATGATGTCCGGCTCTTGTTCACGAGAGACCAAGATCGCGAACAAATTCGTC
>SLCJ01000341.1 GCA_007125835.1 Verrucomicrobiales bacterium
CACTGCTCACTGCTCACTGCTCACTGATCACTGCTCACTGCTCACTGATCACTGCTCACTGATCACTGATCACTGCTCACTGATCACTGCTCACTTCTCACCGAAACACCGAGCGCGCAGCGCAACCGACTTACCGATCCCTCATCAGATAATACAAAAAAAGCGTGTTGTGGACGAGGTAGCGTTTGAAGAGGCGGCGGGGTTCGGTGGCGATGCGGAACAGCCATTCAAGACCGCGGCGTTGCATCCAGGCGGGTGCCTGACGCACCTCGCCGGCATGGAAGGCAAAGGCGGCGCCGATGCCGAAGTAGACGGCGGGCGGAAGGGAGTCGAACAGCCGGGCGATCCAGTGCTCCTGCTTGGGACAGCCGAGCCCAACCCAAACCAGGTTTGCACCCGATTCCCGTATGCAGTCGGTGATTCGCTCGTTCTCGTCCCCGGGCCACGGGCCGAAGGGCGGTGAATAGCTTCCGACGATGGCGGCCCCGGGAAACTGCTCGCCAAGCCGCGTGCGCAGCTTTTCCTGTGTCGCCTCGCTGCCGCCGAGAAGAAAATGCCGCATATCCCCCACCCCGTCGGTGGCGCGGAAGGTTTCGAGCATCAGCGTGGGTCCGTAAACGCGGTCACGCAAGCGCTCCCCCTCAGGCAGCCGCCGATTGAGCACCCAGATCAAAGGCATGCCATCCGGACACACGAGGTCAAATCGGGCCATCGACCGGCCAAATTCCTCGTCGCGCCGCGCCAGGGCCGCCACATGGGTGTTGGCCGCTTCCACCGCATAGGCGCGATCCCCACGACGCGCCGCCCCCATCACCCAAGACACCGCCCCCGCATAATCGGTAACCGCCACCGGTAAGCCGATGATCGGGATGCTGGTCGGTGTGGGAAGCATGGGAAGATGAAGGATGAAGGATGAAGGATGAAGGAGGAAGGATGAAGGAGGAAGGAGGAAGGATGAAGGAGGAAGGAGGAAGGATGAAGGGGCGCGGTCAGCGGGCATCGGTCATCGGTGGATCGGTGGATCGGTGGGGATGAATGAGGAGGGCAGGAGGAAGATGGTCGGTTTCGCCTGCGGCGTTCGGTGGGTCGGTGGGAAGAAGTAGCTAGAAGAAGTAGCTAGTGTTCAGTGTTCAGTGAGCAGTGATCGGGCGCGTTGAACCACGGATGAACACGGATGGGAGATACGCGAACAACGAGGAACCAACAACCAAAAACCAACAGGATGTTTCGGAGCGCGGATCTTTAGTCCGCTTGTGTGAGGTGGAATACGTGTAGAGTTTGGAGTTTGGAATTCAGAGGTGGGGATTGAAGGGGTGACAGAATTTTTCCTGCTTTCCTGTCTTTTTCATTTTTGTGCTTCTTGTGCTTTTTGTGGCTATGATTTTGTCACCGGTCGGCGGTCAGCGCCGCTCACTGCTCTCTGAGCGCCGTCGTGAGCGCTAGCGAACAGTCCTCACCCGGCAAAGCCGCATTATGCACAGACGAAGTCAAAACTTGAAAACTAAACTTCCTTCGACACCGAAACCCTGTGGCCGTGGGCTCTGAGGAGGGCATGGCGGCGGGCGGTGTCGAGATCGGCGGCGACCATTTCGGCGCACATTTCCTCGACGGTGATCTCGGGCACCCACCCGAGTTTTTCCCGGGCTTTGGCTGGATCGCCCAGCAGTGTCTCGACCTCGGCCGGGCGGAAATAGCGAGGATCCACCCGCACAATCACGTCTCCGGGTTTGACCGCAGGCGCTTTCTCCAGGTCAATCACCGCCGAGACGGTTCCGAGTTCGTCCACGCCCTCCCCCGAAAATTCCAGCTCGAACCCGGCCTCGCGCGCGGACATGGCCACGAAATCGCGCACGGAAATTTGCTTGCCGGTGGCAATCACGAAATCCTCGGCCTGCGACTGCTGCAACATCATCCACTGCATGCGGACGTAGTCGCGGGCATGCCCCCAGTCGCGCAGAGCGTCCATGTTGCCGAGGTAGAGACACGGCTCCAAGCCCTGGGATATGTTGGCCAGGCCGCGCGTGATTTTGCGGGTGACAAAAGTTTCCCCCCGGCGCGGGCTTTCGTGATTGAACAGGATGCCGTTGCAGGCATACATGCCGTAGGCCTCGCGGTAGTTGACCGTGATCCAGTAGGCGTAGAGTTTGGCCACGGCGTAGGGCGAGCGCGGATGAAAAGGCGTCGTTTCGGTCTGCGGGATTTCCTGCACCAGGCCATATAACTCAGAAGTGGAGGCCTGGTAGTAGCGGGTCGTCTTCTCCATGCCCAAAAAACGGATGGCTTCGAGAAGCCGCAGCGCGCCAAGCGCATCAACATCCGCCGTGTATTCCGGCGACTCAAAGGAGACCGCCACATGCGATTGCGCGCCGAGATTATATACCTCGTCGGGCCTTACCTCAGCGAGGATGCGCGTGAGGTTCGAGCTGTCGGTGAGGTCGCCGTAATGCAGGCGGAAACGCGCGTGCTCAACATGGGGATCCTCGTAGATGTGGTCGATCCGGTCGGTGTTGAACAGCGACGCCCGGCGCTTGATGCCGTGGACCTCATATCCCTTCTCAAGCAAAAACTCGGCCAGATAGGATCCGTCCTGCCCGGTAATCCCTGTGATCAGTGCTTTTTTCATGAATTAAAATTGAGGTGTTTTTCCTGCGTTTTTTGCATTTCAGCAGATCCGCAGCCGCGCTGTAGGACGCGGGGTTCGAGTTGTTGGTTGTTCACGATTGACTTCGTCCATGCCGAATGGCTTCCCGCCCTATCATGAATGTTCGCTGCCGCTCACGGCGGCATTCTGCGCCCTTTGCGGTATTCCCTCTTCATCTGCTTCGTTCCGCTTCGAGCCCCACCTTTCAATTCAGGCAATTTGGGTAAAGTCACGCCACCCGGAAAGCGGCAGAGGACTGCGCGCACTCCAAAACGCTACCGCGACAGGAAAGCGCATGCGCACAACACGGTGGAGGCGATCACCGGTCGCCTTCCCGCGAAGCGAAGCCGCGCCTGAGAAAGCAAATGCGCAGCCAAACCCAGCGCGCAAATCACCCTGATCGATTTCGATAGCGATTTCGATCCCGATCTTCCCGCCTCTGAATTCAAAACTCCAAACTCTACACGTATTTCCCCTCGCTCAAGCGGACTAAAGATCCGCGCTCCGAAGAGAGGCCTTCGCCCTAGTCCTTCGTGTCTTCCCGACTTCGTGTGAGACCATCTTCCCTTCCGCTTTCCTGCATTATATCTGTGTTCATTCGCGTCCATCTGTGGTCCTGATTTTTTTGACCCGATGACCCACCTGAAAGCTGAGAGCTGAGAGCTGAGAGCTGAAAGCTGAAAAGCGAGGAAGATCACCGACTCACCGACCACTCACAACTCACAACTCACAACGGACACCCTCCCTCACACCCTCGCCACACCGGTGGCCAGCGAGGCTTTGAAGTCCTCGTAGGCGGCGGCGAGCCCGTCGGCCAGGGGCGTTGAGGGTTTCCAGCCGGTGGCGACGATTTTAGAAATGTCGAGCAGCTTGCGCGGGGTGCCGTCGGGTTTGTCTGGGTCAGTGAGGATTTCTCCTTTGAAACCGGTCACCCGGGCCACGAGCTGCGCCAGTTCGAGAATGGTGAGGTCCTCCCCCGTACCGACATTGACCCAGTCCGGCGGGTTCTCCAGACCCATCAGGTGAAAACAGGCGGCGGCGAGGTCGTCCACATGGAGGAACTCGCGGCGCGGCGTGCCGGTGCCCCAGATGGTGACGCTGGAGTCGCCGCGCTCGCGCGCCTCATGAAATCGGCGGATCAGGGCCGGAATCACATGCGAGTTCTCTGCGTGGTAGTTGTCGCCGGGGCCATAGAGATTGGTGGGCATGGCGCCGTGGTAGCAGACGCCGTGCTGCGCCCGGTAGTGCTGGCACAATTTCAGCCCGGCAATCTTGGCGATGGCGTAGGCCTCGTTGGTGGGCTCCAGCGGGCTGGTGAGCAGGCAGTCTTCGGTCATCGGCTGCGGCGCGTGCTTGGGATAGATGCACGAGGAGCCGAGGAAAAGCAGGCTCGGCACACCGGCGAGAAATGATCCGTGCACAAGATTCGAGGCGATGGCCAGGTTTTCGTAAATGAAATCGGCGGGATAGGTGGAATTGGCGTGGATGCCCCCGACTTTGGCGGCCGCCACGACGACAACATCGGGCTTGCTCCCGGCAAGAAACTCGTACACCTGCCGCTGATCGCAAAGATCCACGGTGCTGCGGTCGGCGGTGAGCGGATCAAACGACCCGGCCGTCTCCGCCGCCCGCAGCAGGGCGGAGCCGACCATGCCTCGATGTCCGGTGATAAAGATTTTTGTCATGTTAAAGCACCGAGCGGAAGTATTCGATGGTGTGGTCGAGGCCGTCGGACAG
>SLCJ01000181.1 GCA_007125835.1 Verrucomicrobiales bacterium
GCGCGGGCGCTGGCCGTTGTGGCCGACCCTCGTCGTGGTCGGCCAGGCGGCTTGCGGATTGGTCGTCTTGTGGCTTCTTTTTTACTTCATTGGCAGCACGCTCATTCAAATTCCCGCTGACTTCCACGAATTTGGCGCGCCGCCCGAGGTGCGCCAGGCCCGTTGAATCCGCTAAATCCACTACGGCGGCCAGACCTGCTGATCCAAGTTCAATCGCTCCTTTCCGCCCCGCTCCCGCACTTCCGCCTTCATTTTCCCAAGCCCCCATGCAGCCGCGTTTCCGTCCCGCCCGCACCCAGAGCCTGCCGCCGATGGCGGTGGTGGAGGGCGCGTGTGGTGTGCTGCGGCGGCTGCCGGCGGCGGCCTGGGCGTGGCTGTTTGTCGGATCGGTTCCCTTTGTGCTTCTCTTCCTGTGGTTCTGGACCGACATGAGCCGCGCCCCGGGCGCGCCGGGGCGTCTGGTCGGCTCGGCGCTGGCGGTCGCTCTGGCCTACGGCTGGATGAAAACAGCACACGCGTGGTTTGGCGCGCATCTGCTGGAGGTGCTGCGCGGTGGCAGCGGATGCGAGCCGCTGCCGTGGCACGGGTGGGCGCGTCTGCTGGCCTCGCAGATCCTGGTCTTCGCCTTCATGCCCTTCGCGTTGTTTCTGGCGGCTCTGGTGGTGGTGCCCTTCGGCTGGGTGGTGGCCTTCCAGCACAACGTCAGCCTGCTCGCGGTGGGGCATTTCCGCAAAGGCGGCGGCGCGGCCGGATTGATCCGCGCCGCCATGGACGCCGCCCGCCGCGACGCCCTACAAAACCACGCCGTGCTCACCATTCTCGGAGTGTGCGGGTTTCTTCTTTTTCTCAACCTCCTGATTCTTTCGTTCACGCTGCCGCAGTTGGCGGAATCATTCACCGGCATCAGCAATCCGGTTTCCGCCTCACCGCTGGCCTTGCTCAATACTACCATGCTGGCCATCCTGGTTGTCCTGGCTTGGCTCGGGATGACGCCGTTCTATCGAGCCGCCTACGCGGTGAGGTGTTTTCATGCGATTTCCCGGCACAATGGCGAGGACTTACGGGCAGCGCTCAGGATCGCTCGGCGGAAGTCGGCGGGGGCCGCCGCATTGGCTGTGGGGCTTGGCTTCATTGGCTTGTTTGCCGCGCTGCCCGCCGTCGCCGACGAACCCATCTCCTTGCCTCAGGCCACGCCCACTGCCCCACCGACCGTCAGCCCGGTGGAGCTGGACCGCAACCTGCGCGACGTGCTCGAGGCACCGCATTTCCAATGGCGACTGCCGCGCGAGGTGGTGGCCGACGCGGAAATGGGCTGGATCGAGTCGATGGCGCGCGATTTCCAGCAGTGGGTGAATCGTCAGATCCGCGCATTCACTAATATGCTTGAGCGCTGGATCGATGCGCTGATTCGCAGAATGATGCGCGGCGATGGCAAATCTGCGCCGGATAACTGGCTCTCCGGATTGGTCGGCGGCAGCGCGCTTGCCCGCGTGCTGTTGATTGTGGCGGCGGCTGCCGTGGTGGGCGGCGTCGCCTATTGGCTGGTGCGGATGTGGCGCACGCGCGGAAAACAACCCAAGCCAAAGGCCACCGTCGCCGCCCCGGAAGTCGATCTCGAAGCGGAAACCGTTCTCGCCACTGACCAAAGCGAGGACGAATGGCTGAGCCTTGCACGCGAGCGCCTCGCCGCCGGCGACACCCGCCAGGCCGTGCGCGCACTTTTCCTCGGCACCCTCGCCGCGCTTGGCGGCGCCGGACGCGTCGCCATCGCCCGAGGCAAAACCAATGGCATGTATGCCCGCGAGCTGGCGCGCCGCACCCCAGGCATGGCCGAACTGCACGCGGCCTTCCAGGAAAACCGCCGCCTGTTTGACCACGCATGGTACGGCGGGCACGACGTGCCATCCACCGCCTGGGAAACTTTCCAACAAAATCACCACACCATCACCCGCCATGCCACAAGCTGACCGCCCCCCATCTTCCGGGCGGCTTCGCTTCGCCGCTCCCTTGCTCGCCCTCGCGGCGCTGCTGGCGCTCGTCGTAGGGCTCGCCTGGCTTGCTGGCCTACGCTGGCAAAGCGGCGAGGTCTACCCTCGGTATTCCAGTTTTCGCGCCGACCCGCGCGGCACCCGCGCGCTGCACGACGCACTCACCCGCCTCGACACGCTCCACGTCGAGCGCAATGTCACCCCTTGGGAGCGACTCGAACTCGAAGCCCAGGACACCATTCTCATCCTCGGGGCCAACCAGTGGCGGCTCTCCGCAGCACGCCCCAACATCCAGCGATGGACCGAAGCCGGCGCGCGGGTGGTTGTGGTTCTTCTTACAGCACCAGCCGACGAACGCAGCCGCCGTCTGGCCGAGGACGCCAGCGGCTTTTGGCCGGAGGAGAGTGATGACGAGGATGAGGCAGTGAGATCCGAATCAGCGGGCAACGAGGCTGAGGAAGCGAGCGAGATGGACGAGGATGCCTCCTCGCTCCGGGAAATCCTTCGCTACATCCCGCCACGTCCATTATTCGGTGTCCGTGCGATGCCCGGCCCAAACCTCGAAGCCCAATCCCCGCCACCGGTGAACGTATCGGCGGAATGGCGCGACATCCCCCTGCCGCCCTGGCGCGGCTCCCATGTGTTCCAGATCAATCCCGACTCCCACCACGCCTCCGAATGGCGCGTCCTGGCCAGCCTCGGCAACGGCGGAGTTGCAGAAAGCAGCGGCGAACGGGATAACGAACTTGGCGACGAAAGCCAAAGCTACATCCACGGCGCACCCGTCGTCCTCGCCCGCGCCGTGGGCGAGGGCGAATTGTGGCTGGTCGCCGATGCCTACGCTTTCACCAACGAGGGAGCCTGGCTCGACCCCGCCCCGCAATTTCTCTCCGCCCTGATCGGCCCGTCTTCGCGCGTCCTCATCGACGAAGTCCACCTCGGCACATCCGTTTCGCCCGGCGTCGTCGCCCTGATCCGGCGCTTCCACCTGCATGGCCTTCTTGTGGCGGGGATTTTGTTTTTCTGCCTGCTGGTGTGGCAGGGGCTGTTGCCCCTCACCCCGATCGACCGCGACACCGACCTCGGCGAGGATGCCGCCGGGCGCGTCGCCGGGCGCGATTCCTCCGAGGCCCTGATCTCCCTGCTGCGCCGTTCCGTGCCCGCCGACCGCCTCCTGCCAGAAGCCTGGGCGCGCTGGACACGCAGCGGAGCCACCTGCCGCCACGGCGCACCCCTCGAGCGCGCCGCCGAAATCGCCGCATCCGCCCGCCCCGGCGCACTCGCCCAAGCCTACCGCACCATCACCCAATTGCTCCATGAACGAAAACCATCCTGAACCACAGCCCGCCGTCGCCGAAACCGCCGACCTCCTGCAACGCGCCCGCGCCGAAATTGCGAAAGTGATCATCGGCCAGGACGAAATCATCACCCACGCCCTGATGGCCATCCTCACCCGCCAGCACGTGCTGGTCGAGGGCGTGCCCGGCATTGGCAAAACCCTGCTCGTGCGCACGCTCGCCCGCGTGCTCGGCGTCGACTCCGGGCGCATCCAATTCACCCCCGACCTGATGCCCGCCGACATCACCGGCACCAAGGTTTTCAACCTGCGCGACAACTCCTTCCAGCTCGCCCCGGGCCCCGTCTTTACCTCCTTCCTCCTCGCCGACGAAATCAACCGCGCACCCGCCAAAACACAATCCGCCCTGCTCCAGGCAATGCAGGAACGCACCGTCACCATCGACAACGAAACCCACATCCTTTCCCCCCATTTCACCGTCTTTGCCACCCAGAACCCCGTCGAATACGAAGGCACCTACCCGCTGCCCGAGGCACAGAAAGACCGCTTCCTCTTTAAAGTCGCCATGGATTACCCGGCGGAGAAAGAGGAAACCGAACTCGCCCGCCGCATGATCACCGGCCCGTCCCCGGAAGAAGCCCTCGAAGCAGCGGACGGCCCGCAAGGCACCCTCAACCCCGAAGGCATCGACGCCGCGCGATCCTCCCTCGCCGCCATCGAGGTTGGCGCGGAAATCCTCACCTACGTCGTCGCCATCGTCCGCGCCACCCGCTCGCACGAAGCCGTAATGGTCGGAGCCGGCCCGCGTGCCACCCAGGGATTCCTCCTCGCCAGTCGCGTCCGCGCCCTCCTCGAAGGCCGCGACTTCGTCACCCCAGACGACGTCCGCTCCCTCTGCCCTCCCATCCTCGGCCACCGCCTCGTCCTCCGCCCCGAATACGAAATCGAAGGCGTCTCCATCGAAGAAACCGTAGAACAAATCGTCTCCACAGTGCAAGTGCCGAGGTAAGAGCTTCGAGTTCGGAGTTCGGAGTTCGGAGTTCGGA
>SLCJ01000231.1 GCA_007125835.1 Verrucomicrobiales bacterium
GGCGCAAGAGGCAAGCATTCGGGATGAGTGGTTGACCTCGATAGAGAAGGTGAGGTTGGGTGGGGTGTGTCGGGTGGAGGAAATGGTGGAAGGCAAGCGACAGGTGCGCAAGGGAGAGAATTTGGCGTGGAAGATGGGAGAGGAGGATTATTTGAAGCTGGTCGAGGCCTCGGGGCGGTGTGTGCGAGGGGACAAGAAGGGAGCGTTGGGGGCTGAAGCTTTGCCAGTGCTGGAAGGGATGCGTGTGGAGGTGGAGGAGTGGGAGCGTGTGATGAGTGGGTATGGGCGGCTTTACTGGCGGGTGGCAGGCAGCGCGGCGAGCCTGGCGGCCGCAGCGCGAGCAGCGGGTCAGCAATGGTTTTGGGGATCGGGAAAACGCCGGAGCGCTGAGGTGTAGGTGGTTAGAGGAGGGTGTGAGAGGGGTGGGGGCCTGCGTGCAATCATGAGATGGCTGGGGGGGCGGTTTCAAACCGCCCCCACTGGCTGGAGTGCCACAGGCCTGGCGTTCCTACAGATCGATCCCGATATCGATATCGATTTTCCCGGTCCGGCTCTGGCATTCTTGGCTGTTGGGAGGGCTTGTGGACGTCCATCGTTCGGCAGGGAATTTCCCTGCCGGGCCCTAGGGGGGCGAATTCGAGACGATTTCGTAGCAGAATCCTTGAGGATAATTTCAAGTAAATAGGAAGGCTATTTTTTCACAACAAAAAATTGGAAGGCATTGTTTAGTAGTGGTGGGGGGTGCAGGCAGTGGCGACGAGGGCACGGCGATGCTTGAGATCATTCATGATATGGCTCCGGCGGCAGAGTTGTATTTCGCCCCATCGGGGGCGGATGTGATCGCCTTTGGCAATGCGGTGGCGGCTTTGCATGCGCAGGGGTGTACGATTATCTGCGATGATGTCGGATTTTACGATGATCCGTTTTTCGAGCATAGCGCGGTGGGATTGCAGATCGGGAATTTGCAGGTGCTGCGGGATTATCTTCGCGTCTCGGCGGCGGGGAATGACGCGGAGTTGCATCATCAGCAGGTTTTCACGGATGCCAACGGGGATGGCTGGCATGATCCGGTTTTGCTGGTGCATGTGCCGCAGGGGGGAGTGCTTGATGTTTTCATGCAGTGGAAGGAGCCGAGGTCGGGGGTTCCGCAGAGCGATTATGACCTTTATCTGTATGATTTTCAGACGATGAGCCTGCTCGGCTCCGGAGTGACGCGCCAGCGGATGGGGGAGACGATTTATTATACGAACAACACGGGTTCGGCCCTTGATGCTGCGGTGTATGTATATCGGCACAGCGGTGCGCAGGCACATGAGATTGAGATATTCCTGGAGCCACAGAACGGGGCGGTGCAGTATGTGAATGGCACGAGTCCGGTGGATGCGGTGTTCGGGCATCCTGGTTTTCCGAGGGTGTTTGCGGTTGTGGCCACGGATGTGAATGATCCGACGAAGATTGAGTGGTTTAGTTCGCAGGGGCCGTTCAGCATTATTGGTCCGCCGCAGGTGCAGCCGCTGAAGCCGGATTTCGCGGGTGCGGATGGTGTGTCGGTTTCAGGGGCGGGTGGGTTTTCGACGCCGTTTTTCGGGACGAGTGCGGCGGCACCTCATGTGGCGGGTGTGCTTGCCTTGGCGTGGAGTCGGGATCCTGGTGCGGCGGCTGAGGATTTTCGTGTGTCTGCTTTTTTGTCGCAGGCGTGTGTGGATTTGGGGGCTGCCGGTTTTGATACGGTGTTTGGCTGGGGGCGTTTGCAGGCGGATCTCTTGGCCGGGCAGTTCAACGAGTCTCCGGTAGTGGGGTTGACCGCAGGCCTGCCCCATTGCGTGCAACATGAGTGGCGGGAGCTGGGAGGGTGGGTGGATGTGAGCGATGCGGATGCGGGGGCGAGTCCGCTTGTGGTGACGTTTACGGCGGCGCACGGGGATGTGGCGGTGGCGGTGGGGGTGCCGGGCGGGGTGGTGCCTGCCCAGGTGCAGCACAATGGCACGATGCAGGTGGTGGTGACGGCATCGCAGAGCGAGTTGCAAGCGACGCTGGGTGTGCCGGACGGGTTGCGTTACCGCCCCCATCCGGTGCCGTCGGGAGCGCCTGTGGCGGAGTCGTTGCAGGTGAGTGCCAATGATCAGGGGTATTTCGGTATTGGTGGCCCGCAGACGGGCACGGCATGGCTGGATTTGTTGAATCACCAGAATCGATATGAGGCTTGGCGGTATACGCATTTTGATGCGACGCAACTGCTCGATCCCATTGTTTCGGGGGATAATGCGAATCCGGATGGCGACCTGTTTTCGAATCAGAGGGAGTTTTTCATAGGGGGAAATCCGTGGGTGGCGGATGACGAGGTCACGCCTGTTTGCGGATTTGAGGGAGGGCAGTTTGTCATGCGTTTCCGCATGTCGAAGGAGATCGTTGAGCATGCATTTGCGGTTCAAGTTTCCCAGGATCTGGAGAACTGGAGCGAGGTGCAGCCGCATGAGATCACCGAGCCGTGGCCGGATCATCCCGTGGTTCCGGATGCTTGGCTGATGGAGGTCACGCTGCCTCCGGGGCCATGGGGGCGGGAGTTTCTGCGGATTGAGTTTGATCCGAGGTGGTGAGTCCCGGAGTGGAGGCGGCGGGATGGTTTCTGATCAGGCTCCTGGCGGGGGAGTGGTGTTCTCTTCCCATTCGGTTATCATCCATGATTGATGATCGAATTGTATGCCCGCAAAACGGGGCGGTCCTGAACTGTCGGAAGGATCAAGTGCGGCTTCATGCGCTGCAGGCGGTGTTTCCCGGAGTCCCAGGATCAAGGGGTGATGGCGGTTCGTACGCCAGGGCGTTTGCCGGAGCTGGAGAAGGCCTCGTCGATTCGGGTCAGCGCGAAATTCTCGCCAGCGAGATCCGAGAATGGAAATTTGCCTTGAATCTGTTCGAGGAAACCGACTGCGCTGACGAGGTCATTGGGGGCGTAGTTGTGAAGGCCGTGGATGGACACCATGCGCCTGACCAGCATTTGGGGGTCGAGTGAGATGCATCCGCAAGGGGCTGCGGCACCGGCGATGACGGCTGTGCCGCCGATGCGCAGGTTGTCGATGGCGGCGGAGACGGCTGTATTGGCGCCGGACAATTCGATGGAGATATCAGCGCCGCGACCATGGGACGTGGTGGCAATGCCTTCTCTGAGGGTGTCCGGGGTGTGAAAGTGGGTGGCACCGAATCGCCGTGCGGTGGCTTCGCGGAATGGATCCACATCGCAGGCGATGATGGCGGCGGCTCCTTGTTCGCTGGCCATGGCGCAGGCCGCCAGGCCGAGCACCCCGCAGCCCAGGACCGAAACGATCTGGCCTTCCAGGTTGCCGCTGATTCGAGTGGCGGCGGCCACGGTGGCGACGGCGCAGTTGGCGGGTGCGGCGAGGGCGTCGCTCAGTTCGGCGCGCAGCTTGATGATGCCGGTGCCGGCTGTCAGAAGGCAGTATTCGGCGAATCCGCCGCTGAATTCACGCCCGGGGGCGATGGCGGAGTGGCCGTATTTGAAGAGGTGTTCGCATTTCTGTGGCAGGCCGCGTTTGCAAAAGAAGCACTCGCCGCATGAGGCGGCGAGCGTCCAGGTGATGCGGTCGCCTTCGGTGAGGGGTTCGCCGCGCAGGTCGAGCCGCGGAGACCCGGGGCCGAAGGCGGCTATGGTGCCGACAATTTCGTGTCCCAGCACGCAGGGTGTGGGCTCTTGGCGGCGGCCGTGCCAGGTGTGCATGTCGCTGCCGCAGATGGTACTGCAGGTGATTTTCACCAGCGTTTCGCCCGTTCCGGGTGCTGGAATGGGGAATTCTTCGAGGCGAAATGGATCTCCGTGTCCTGTAAATACTGCTGCGAGGGCCTTTTGCATGTGGAATTTCCGGGATTTCATGTTATTTTCCCTGACATGGACCTTAGGCGAAAAGGCACGCACGGCAACGAAAATGTTTCCGAGCGGAAAATTAATTTCCCGGATTGCGGGTGCGCGCTTGGTTCGATGTGGTCGGGACGCTGCGTGGATTGTGACGAGAACGTTTCATTTGAGTTGTTTCAGCGCAGTTGACAAAGTTTCGCATGCGCTGATTTTGCCATTTTCCAACCCACCGCCCGCTAGCGATTGCCGTTATGACCCCCACCACCCCCTCCTCAGGCTCGGTTACGCGTCTGCTCCACCGCCCCGGAATGCTTGCCATCTGGTGTGTCCTTGCCGCTTTCGGCACGTATGCCTGCATGTATGGATTCCGGAAACCGTTTACTGCGGCCACCTTTGAGGGCACGGGGTGGGGGACGACGCTCAAGGTGTGGTATGTGACGGCCCAGGTGCTTGGCTACA
>SLCJ01000193.1 GCA_007125835.1 Verrucomicrobiales bacterium
GCGAAGGCGTGGTCCGGCCCGAAGGGGGATCCAAGGGCGCGGCCTTCCACGAAGGGAGGGCGGGTGTCGTTATCCTGAGGCGAGACCCAAGGCACCATGAAGGCTCCCGGGCTGTAGCGAGTCCAGTCGTGGTAGAAGCAGAATGGCGAGCGGAAGACGGTCTGGGCGCGGACGTTGAAGTGGGCGATGTTAGGTGCATGATACCAGACTGCCGCACCGACGCCCCAGTTCTGTCCGAGGCTTTGTTGTTCGAGGCTTTCGTCGAGCCAGCGCAAACGGAATTGCTGATACCAGAGGCGCGGGGGGCGGCGATTGCGGGCGAAAGGCTCATACGCGGCCAGGCCGAGGGGAATGGCATTGTTGGCGGCGTGGTTGGACTCGCGAAGCACGAGCCACCAGATGGAATCGCGGGTGCCGTTGTAGTTGGGGTAGATTCTGTGTACGGTGTCGAAGGTGGCACCGGAGGAGCGGCTCAGGTCGGCGGGGGCGATGGAGCCGCTGTTCGTGGGCGCGCGTTTCAGCAGGAAAATCTGATTGTAGCTCAGCGCCTGGTTGACGCCACCGGCAAAACTGATCGCCGGCGTGTTGCCTACATTGACCGACGAAGGAGCGCGGACGCCGGAGTTGAAGTGGAAGTTTTGATTGCCCGGGGCAACTTGGGCGCTCAGCCTGTTCCGGCTGAAATCGGAGGCGACGTATTCGACACTATTGTTATGGAGACGTGTGCCGCCCGAGGCACTGATGTCGGGGGTGAAGACGAGGGCTTCGCCGGGGCCGAAGGTGGTGGGCTCGACGGTGAAGGCCATGTAGTTGGCTCCCGGAGTGGGGAACCGGTTGCCGGCCTGGGGATGGCCGGGAATGGGTTCGGGGGCCTGACCTCCCACCTGCATGCGGCCGGTGAAGCTGTGGGGGCTGATCATGGTAATCACGTAACGCGGAGCCTCGATCGTGGTGTTGTAGGGATTCCAGAGCACAAGGCGGGGATACACATGACTGCGGATCGCGCGCCCGTCACCGCGGCTGGTGTCCAGACTGAAATCGAAACTGTATTTAAAGTCGGCGACAATCGGATGGAGGGGAGTGGAGGCCGCCGCAGCTTGCCGCCGGTTTCCGACACCAGTGATCCTGGCGCTGTCGACCGTCATGCCTTCCGCGAACGCGTGATTGGTGGTGGGTGTACGCGGGGGGCTATGGGTCGGAGGATGCTCGGTCGTGCCCACTTGCCCATTTGCGCTATCCATCAATTGGTACCATGCTGCCAGGTCGTCGAAACGGGGGGCGGAAAACCTTCGCGACGTGAAGGGTGAGATGGAGTCACCGGGCTGAACGGTCCGGAGGTTCATTGGGTTGCTGCTGAGCTCGACACCAATGGGTTCTTGTTCATTCCGCGGCTGTTCAAGGAGCGCGGTGAGGTCGAGTTTCAGGCCGCCAAGCCGAACGTTGGCCGGAATGCCATAGGAGTGGGTGGTCAGGTCATGAAAATTGGGGCGGATGTCGGCACTGCCCAGCAACAGACCGGCCTGGTTGAAATTGACGACTTTTCTTTTGGTTTCGGCATCGGCGCGGGCGAGAGGCTCAAATGGCGTGTTTCCGGAGGCTTCGACGGTGGCCGGGTTGGGGCTGGCAGCGCCGGTAAGGTTCCAAAAACTACCGGAAGTCGGATTGGAGGAACTCGCCTGGCCGTCCCACGGGTTGCCGATATTGATCTTGGCTTTGGTGCTCTCGTCGGAAACCCAGAAAGCGTAGCCGCCTGTCGTGCCCACATCGACCCGAGGAACACGGACGCGGCTCTGCTCGTCCTGGCCGACCGAAGCTTCGCCCACGATTTCAATCATCGAGGAGGGACTGGTGTCCGCGCGGGTGGGATCGCCGCTGACGAGCCACGCGAGGCGCAGGTTGTCGCGCCACCTGTCGGCGGACAGGTCGCGCATCGTTTCTCGGGCGTCGACAAGGAATTGCGGCGGCGTGCGGCGCCCTCCCTCATGACCACCGACAATCGGCTGGCTTGGCGACGCTTCGCCTGTGCGTTCCCGAACCACAGTGCTCCAGACGCCGGTCCAGTGGGGATTCTCGGCATCACCCACGACGGCAGCGGGGGCGGTGACTCGCTGGTCAGGCCCGGCGGTGGCCTGCAGGTCTCCCAGCGCGACTCGCAGCCCGAGGAGTGCGTTGGCCTCGGCCTCCGCCTTGAAGCGGAGGTGGTTCGAGCTGGCGGTGGAGCGAGCGGCGAGGCTCACCAGACCGACGGCAAGAAGAGTGATCAGCGCGACCATCGACATGACGACGATGAGGGCGAAGCCGTGATCGGGAGCACGGCGGGAAATAGCCGGAGAAGTGGTTGTTTTCATCATGGTTCCGGGTGGTTTGGGTGGGGCGAAAAGGCTGGTTGACGACACAAGCCAAGTCAGTCGAAAAATTCACCTTGTATATGCTTTGTAAACTACTTCTCGGCCTTTGACAAGACAAAATGTCAGAATCCGTGCATTTTTCTGCCAGGTCATGGCGTGAGCCGAGCAAAAACTCCCGAAATCGGGAGCAACTTCGGGGAGTTTGGGGGATAGGGGCTTCCGCCACGGTCACGAGAAAAGGCCCTTGTCGCGACGCCACTGGGTTGGCAGGTGTACGACCAAGGGCGGCGAAAACCGGGGCCGCAGCCTGAGTTGGAGCGATTCGTCGCGCCCCATCCGGTGGATGCCCTGCCTTTTCAGTCCAAGGCTTTTTCCATCAGCGCATTGATCCGGGAGACGGAATCTTGCGGTGTTTCGCGCCGCTCCATACCGGCGGCGGAGAGGGCGTTCTCGAACAATTGCTCGGCGACGATGGCGGCGGTTTCCGAATTCGACGGAACGGCGCCGGCCAGCTTGTGGATCAGGGGATGGCGCGGGTTGATCTCAAGTTCGACTTTCGTGTCATCCTTGAACTCGGGATTCATGGCGCGCATCATGCGCCGCATCGCCGGAGTCATGGCCTGTTCCGGCAGGAGGGCGGCGGCGGGGCTTTGCGTGAGGCGGGTGCCGACGGCGACACGCTCCACTTTTCCGTCGAGAGTTTTCGTGAGGAAGGCGATGAGGGATTCGGTTTGCGTTTCGTCGAGAGCGGGTTGGTCAGTTTCGGTAGCTGGTTCGGACGGGTCGCCGAGGTCGAGTCCGGCACGGGCGGCGGATGTGAGCTTTTTGCCCTGGTATTCGCCGAGCGAGTCCATGACCATTTCGTCGATCTCGCCGGTGAGGAAAAGCACTTCGATGCCGCGGGAGGTGAAAGCCTCCAGGCAGGGGCTGGCCTCAATTTCGCTGCGGCTGCGCCCGGAAAGGTGGAAAATCTGCTCCTGGCCCTCGCGGGCACGGGTGAGGTAGTCGTCGAGACTGGTCTGTGCGGGAATGTCGTCCTTGCCGGAGAGGGAGGATTCGAAGCGCAGCAGCGGCGCGAGGGAGGCGGCGCGGGTTGGATCGGTGAGGATGCCCTCGCGGAGGAAGATGCCGAATTCCCTGTGGAAGGTCTGGTATTTGTCGGCATCGGCTTTCGCTGCCGATTCCAGCATGCGGATCACGCGCTTGGCAATCACATCGCCAATTTTGCGCACCAGGGCACTGTCCTGCATGGTCTCGCGGGATATGTTCAGCGGCAGATCCTGGCTGTCGATGACGCCTTTGAGGAAGCGCATCCATTCCGGGAGGAGGTGTGGGGGGTGGTTGTCGATGAGGATTTTCCGGCAGTGGAGGGCCACCCCAGGATCGATTCGCCCGAAGCCGGGAGCCTCGGGGTTGCGGGAGGGCACGAAGATCAGGGCGTTGAGGTCGATGGGCGCGTCGGCGCTGAAGTGAAGGTGGTAAAACGGCTCGTCCCACGCCTTGGCGGCGAACTGATAGAATGCCTTGTATTCGTCTTCGGAGATCTCGGATTTCGGCTTGAGCCAGAGGGCCTCAACCTCGTTGAGGCGCTTGCCATCGAGCAGAATGGGAAAGCCGACGTAGTTGCTATAGGTTTTTACCAGCGACTCGATGCGCGCTGCTTCGAGGAATTCGGCGGCGTCTTCCTTGAGGTGGAGGACGATGCGGGTGCCGCGCTGCGGTGCCTCTTCGGAGGGTTCGATGCGGTAGCCTGTGGCTCCATCGCTGGACCAAAGCAGGCCTTCCGCGTCCGTCTGCCACGAACGGGTGAACACCTCGACTTTGGCGGCCACCATGAAAGCCGAATAGAATCCCACGCCGAAGCGGCCGATGACGTTCTCCGGCGATTTTCCCGCCGACTTGGCCGCTTCGAGAAAACGCCGGGTGCCGGAGTGGGCGATTGTGCCAAGGTGCTCCGCGAGGTTGTCTCGGGTCA
>SLCJ01000009.1 GCA_007125835.1 Verrucomicrobiales bacterium
CATCGATGCCTTCGATCACGTTGAAATCGATATTCCGTGCTGCATAGCCAGGCAGATAGCCGCCCACCCGGATGTCGTTTCCCCATGCGGCCGAACCCGCAGCCACAAGCAAGGCCGCCGCAGCCACGATGTTCTTCGCGCTGATGCTCAATTTTTCCTTCATAGTGTTTTCGGGGTCTCCGTCTCCTGATCCTCGGCGGCGGCCACCACGCCCAAATCGGCCATGCTCACGGGGACACCATTCACACTCCCCAAAGCGGTAAAGCGGAAATAACGTGCGCTCACCACCCCATCCAGGACAACTTCCCGCTGTGTTGGGCTGGCGGCGATATTACCAAACTCCCCTTCATGAACGAGCCGCCATTCGCCGCCCTCATCGCGGACGTGAAGCGAATAACGATCCACCATCGCCCGACTCGTCCCATCCTGCCGCGGCGTGCACAAAAAGCCGGCTATATCGATCGGCACCCCCATGTCGATCTCAATCCATTGCGGCGCGCCGCGCTCTCCGTCCGGTCCATGCGTGTGCCAGAGGGTGGAGATGTTGCCGTCGATCGCATGCCCGGCCGCGCCGCCATCCGGAGCCGCATAGCTGACCCGGTGCACGCTCCACCCTTCCCGCGGCACACCAATCCGGTGGTGCTCGCGGATCGTCACTCCCTCGCGGATCCAGTCGGGTTCAAGGTAGAGTGAAAACCCGCTCAGTGCAGGAACCACCGGACCATTGATCAGACGCAAACGGACCCTCTCCACCTCCATCGCCGGAAGACGAACGAGTCGCCTGCTGCCAATGGCCGTACCCGCCGCCACCTCAGCCCAGTGATCGTCCCGCCAGACATCCACCGCCCAATCCTCGACGCGCTGGCCAAGCGGCAAATACTCCCGCATCCCCACCACATTGAACCGCACGGGTCGCTCGAACTCGAACGTCACCTGCGGGTCCACATCGCCCTCATCGGTTGCCCAGTAGGTCTCCCGGTTTCCATCCAAAAGATTTTCCGGCGCAAATCGGGGGTCGCCACCGCGGAAACGTGCGGTAACAGATGCAGCGCCTGCCAGGTTAGAGGTAAAGGTTTCCTCCTGCCATTTGCCGAACTTCCTCAGCGACTCGATGTCGGTGGGATGCCATCGTCCGCTGGGCATGGGCGGCAGCCCGAGATTCAACGCTGCGCCGCGGCCGATGCTTGTGAAATACAACTCTGCGAGGTTGCCCGCTGTTCGCACGCGTTCGTTTTCCTCGGGATGGTAAAACCACCCCGGGCGGATGGACACATCCGCCTCGGCGGGCACCCAGCGGCTGCCCTTTCGTGTGCCATGCTCGAGCAAGCCCGCCGGGAAATGCAAACCCGGCACGGCAGGCTTGCCATCGATATCAGGGTATTCAATCGTTGCCCAACACGGATCGCCGGCCACGCCCCGCTCATTGCCCACCCAGCGCACCCCGGGGCCCACATCGCTGAAGATCACCGCATTGGGCTGCATACTGCGCATCATCGCGAAAACATCATCCCATCCATAATACGTGTGGCGGTCGATTGTGCGGCGATCACGCGCCCCTCCGTAGTAGCCGGTGCCGCCATTCGCGCCGTCCAGCCAGAGCATAAACAATTCGCCATATCCGCTCATCAGCTCGCGCCATTGCTCGCGGAAAACCTCCACGTATCCCGGTTTGCCGTATTCCGGATGATTCCGGTCCCAAGGCGAAATATAAACACCGAATTTCAGCCCATGCCTACGGCAGGCATCGCCCATCTCGCGCACCAGGTCGCCGCGCCCTCCGCGGAATGGCGTGTTGGCAATCGAATAGTCGGTGGTGGCTGTCGGCCACAGGCAGAATCCGTCGTGATGCTTCGCCACCACTACCAAGCCACGCAACCCGCCATCCCGCGCCGCCAACACCAGGCTGTCGGCGCAGAAATCGGTCGGATTGAAGTCGCCCACCGGCGTATCCCCGAACGCCCATTCCTCATTGGTGAAAGTGGCCATGTTGTAACACACAAGTCCGTAAAGCTCCACTTCGTGCCATGCCAACTGGGCGGCGTCCGGGGTCGCGCCGAATGGCTCCGGTGGGAGGACGTTCTCCGCCGCGCACGGCAGCAAAGCAGCCATGAGCAGGAAAGCCGCGAGCAGGATTGGTTTCCTCATTCTAACGCACATGTGACAGGGCGCATATTCGGGCAATCACTCTGCCACGGCGAAGCCGACCGGATTCGTATAGGTCGTGCCACCCTCGCCGCTGATTTCGGCGCGCAGGTAGCGCGCGCCCGAGGGGAGAAGATCGGCGGTATGGTAATGGATCGCGGGCCCCATGTGCACCACTTTGCCATGTGAGATCCACGTGTAGGCATCATCCGGCACCGGAACACCATCCACTTCGGCACGCAAGGTAATGCGCCCGGCCTCGGTGTCGTGCTCGATTGCCACGACCACGGGCGGCTCCTGTTCCGATTCAGAGCCTTCAGGCCGCACCCTCGTCGAGGAAAAATAGAATGCTCCGGATTCAAGTGCCTGGCGAACCGAGGATTCGTCCAGCGATTCAGCCAGGACCATCACCCAATCGCGGCCCAGCTGGCCCAGCGAATGCATATCATCGGTTGCGGTGCCCCACACCGGACGCTCCGGCATCAATTTGCTCAACAACGTGTCCCAAAGTTTTCGATCCAATTCAAATTCGGACAAAGGTCGCGTTCCATTGAGCACCTCCATGCCGAACATCTCCGGGTGGTTAACAAAAAGATCATGGTAAAATCCGACCACGTTTGCAGGCACCGAGGAAATCACCCCAAATCGCATGGCATGGCTCGACGCGCCATTGCGCCGCAACACCTCCGCCACATCATCCACCACGACGAGCGCCCCATCGCCGGACACCGTCGCATTCATCGCGCCGGTGGGTTTGTCCGCCACATCGTCGATCGTGCCACGGAAGTCTGCGCCCACCGATACCGCTGCGCCGCCCGACGTCTCAAAGGTGTATTCGAGAAGCGGAGCCGTTTCGGGAGCGTTCCCCGCAGCCAGTGTGGTCAACTCATCCTCGGACAGCGCCGCACCCCAGACGCGCACCAAATCCAGATCGCCCCTGAGAATGGTTGCACCATCGCGGGAGTCGCGCCCGAGGAAAAGCGTGTCCCCCGCCAAATCAAAGCCGTCGAATTCCGGCGATGGCAAGTCCGCCTTGCCTACGAGCCGGCCATTCAGGAACAAGGAAAGCTCCGCTCCCTCTCGCCGAGCCGCCAGAAAATGCCAATCTCCATCACGCGTGTTGACATCCACATCGCCCGCCGAACGGTTGATTTCCACGACTTGGCCGCTTCCGGATTCCAGATAGATGCGCACCCGATTGCCGGTGTGCAACTCAAGATTAAGGGAACCGCCCCGTGCGCCACCATAATTGCCCAGCAGAACATTGCGCCCGCGGTGGCCGGTGCGGAACCATGTGCTTACCGTGAAGTCACCACGCGTCAGCCCGCGCAGCGGCTCTGCAAGGGCAACGCCAGCTCTGGCCCGCTGTGCCGTATATCCGCGCGGCATCACCCAGTCATTGCTCCAGTGCGCCGCCGGGTGGTTCATCATCACAATCCCACCCGATTCCACCGCTCCACGGATTCCCTCCACCAGATTCCGGGTGGGTGTGGTGAATTCGGTAAACAGACTGTTCACATGATGATGGCGGGAAAGCTCGTTGCCCGCGATGGCCAACATGCCGAGTTCCTCTGGATCGCGCCCATATTCCGTCCATGGCCAAGTGCACCGGTCATGATCGGTGATCGATAAAATGCGATATCCCAACTCGTGGTATCGGTCGATCACCTCGCTCACCGGCATCCTGCCGTCACTCTGCGTGGTGTGCGTGTGCAGGTTGCCCTTATACTGCCCGATCGTGCTCCAATCCATTCCATGATACGGATCGACCACCACCACACGTGCGTCGGCAGCTGTGGCCGAGTCGGTGCCTGAGCCCAGAACCAGGCCGACCAACGGCAGCAACACTCCGAACCGTTTCATCTTGTAGCCCCATCCCAATTTCCCCCGAGTCGACTGATTTTTGCGATTCATGCCGCCGATACGGTGGCGCTACATAGTTTCTTTCGGGAATCTTCAGCGAATTCAACGGCTAGGCAGTTTATGGGTGTGGATCAAGTGCCTGGCGCGAGCGAAACACTTTGGCGGAGGAGATGCTGCCTGCCGGGCATCAGGGGAGTGTCACGCCGAGCCGCCCGAACAACCGGGCATGTGCCGCACGAGGGATGAATACCTCAACGCGATCGATCCCGGGATCAAATCCGTCCGGCGTCTCATCCACAACCACGCC